>JBARMF010000070.1:0-22113 GCA_049802315.1 Candidatus Udaeobacter sp. | reverse complement strand
TCTTCCTTTTTGAGACCGCGCAACAGGACTCCGACGTTGTCGCCGGCGCGTGCTTCATCGAGAAGCTTGCGGAACATTTCGATGTCCGTTGCGACGGTCTTCGCCGTTGGACGAACGCCAACGAGTTCGACCTCTCCCATTTTCTTCAGAATGCCTCGCTCGACACGACCGGTCGCGACGGTGCCGCGGCCTTCAATGTTGAACACGTCTTCGATTGGCATCAGGAATGGCTGATCGATTGGCCGCTCGGGCACGGGAATGTAATCGTCGATCGCTTCCACGAGCGCGGTGATCTGCGTCTCCGAGTCGGCGTCGCCGTTGAGCGCCTTGAGCGCGCTGCCTCTGACAATCGGGATTTTGTCGCCTGGAAATTCGTATTGCGTCAACAGATCGCGCACTTCCATCTCTACGAGATCGAGAAGCTCGGCGTCGTCCACCATGTCGACCTTATTGAGGAAAACGACGATGGAAGGCACGCCCACCTGTCGCGCCAGCAGGATGTGCTCGCGCGTCTGCGGCATCGGGCCGTCAGCAGCGGAGACAACGAGAATGGCACCGTCCATCTGAGCCGCGCCAGTGATCATGTTCTTCACGTAGTCGGCGTGACCCGGGCAATCGACGTGTGCGTAGTGACGTTTGTCACTGGAATACTCCACATGCGCCGTGTTGATGGTGATTCCGCGCTCTTTTTCCTCGGGCGCGTTATCGATCGAATCGTATTCGCGCACTTCGGCCATGCCTTTTTTAGCGAGCACCTTCGTGATTGCTGCCGTGAGCGTGGTTTTGCCGTGGTCAACGTGACCGATTGTGCCGACGTTTACGTGCGGCTTGTCGCGTTTAAAAGCTTCCTTAGCCATATCGTTTTCTTTCTACCTCTTTAATTTTGATTTTTCTTTCCGGTCGCAAGCTCACTGAGCCCATGACCGGGATTGAACCGGTGACCTCGTCCTTACCAAGGACGTGCTCTGCCAACTGAGCTACATGGGCTGCTCGTCACCAACCCAGCGCCTCCCTTGGGAACCCGGGCGGCAAACCGGCCGTGCCTTCCACCAGAGAGTCAAAAATCCCAGAGTCGCGTAAAACTTGTATTTGAACGACCATGGGATCGCCTCGACCGGCAAAAAGCGTCCGCAAACTAACCACGCGCACCGTAGTGTCAAAGAAATTTTGGTCTGCCTGCGTTAGCGAATTCGGTGGCTGCTGGGCTCGGCTTTTCCGCGCGTAAGCAGGCGTACGAGGACAGCAATTATGAGCAGCGCAACGACACCAATTCCGATATAGAGCGGACTGATTTTGTCCATGAGCCCCTTTTCCGCTTCAGGCGTTGGGCTCGGAATAGGCGGCGTGGGTGAGGGAGAGGCGTTCTTCGCCGCCAGCATCGATTGCGCATATTGCATCCGCTGAAATGTGTCGTTGTCCTGAGGATTGACCTTCAGTTCGGCTTGATAATCCGCGATCGCGTTTTGGTACTGTTGCGCCAGGCTGTACGTGTACCCGCGCTTGGTTGTCGCTTCCATGTCGTTCGGGTTTTTCGTGATCAAAAATGTGTAGTCGGCGATCGCGGCATCGTAATTCTTCATGCTTCGATACGCCAACGCACGCCGATCATAACTCTGCAGATCGTCGGGTTTCTTTTGAATTACCGCCGTAAAATCGGCGACCGCTTTATCCCACTGATTGAGCCCGATCTCAGCGAAGCCACGAAACTTAATTGTATTGATGTCGTCCGGCTTCATTTCCAACGCTTTGTTGAAATCCGCAAGGGCGGCGTCGTACTGTTTGAGTTCAGATAAGGTCTGACCGTGTTCCGTGTAACCGGAGGCATCCTTGGGCGCCAGCTCGATGTATTTTGCAAAATCCGCCAGTGCCGCCTGATACCTGGTGGAGGCCCCCTCAGAATCTCCCGCCTCAATGGCAGTTCGTGCTCCCTGGCGATAGGCGGTGCCGCGATTTGCGTATGCGCGCGCATCTTTCGGATTCTCTTTGATCGCTTTGCCGAATTCCTCAGCAGCGGCGTCGTAATGTTTTTCCTGGGCAAGCTGGATGCCGCGTTGAATATGATTTCCCCCGCCGCCTCCGCCTTTGGCCGGTTTCGCTCCGTCGACCTGAACAGCCGCGCAACAAAGAACCGATACGATGGCGACCGTGAGTAATTGTTTGTTCAACATATGTATTTCTCCTTCTCGCCTACTTTTTGCGCGATTTACCGGTGGCAGGCGAGAAAATTTATGCAAGGGGCGTCCCAAAGTTTACGTGCGCGCATTGGAGATGCTGTAATGTCCGCTGTCTCAGCGGATCAGCGCCTTGCGCGCCGCACGCGGCTCTAGTGCGCGAAGGACAGCACACGTTACATCCCTTGAGCATACCCCGACCAGGCTGGCTATGAACTATAAAACGTCGCCCTTCCGTAGCGACGCTGCATCGCGCCCGAGTGCCAATCTCTCGAAAGGGTACTCCGCGGTTTTCGCCACGGTGTTCATCTGGTCGGTACCGTCGCTTTTCATGTTTTACCTCAACCGGTATTACGATCCGTGGGCACAAAATTTTTATCGATACTCGGTCGCATGCATCGCAATTGCGCCGTTGTTACTTTATCAAATCCGTCGCGGCGGCCCGCGCATTGATATGCATGCGGTGAAACTATGTTTGCTGCCATGCCTGCCAAACGTGGTCCATCAAGTCACCCAGGTAATGGCGCTCTTTTATATCGGGCCCGGCGTCTACACGATTTTTACTCGGGCTTCAGTCATTTTCACCGCTCTTCTGGCGCTGGCATTTTTCCCAGAGGAACGCGTTGTTATCCGGCAATGGAAATTCCAGGTTGGCACTTTGCTCGGATTAATCGGCGCATTCGGTGTGATCTGGTTTCAGGCGAACGCTAACTCCCATGACCAGCACGTCGCGTTGCCCGGGCTGTTCATTGCCTTTACAGCCACATTCTGCTGGGCACTTTACGGGGTCCTGATCAAACGCCCGTCAGCTGAGCTTGGATCGATCCGCAGCTTCGGTCTCGTTAGTTTGATTACTTCAGCATTACTGTTTCCGCTCACCCTCGCCTTCGGTAAAATCGGAACTCCATTTCACGCCGGCTTGCAAGTGAATCTGGTTCTGATCGTCTCCGCAGTAACTTGTATTACGCTTGCCCACGTTTTGTATTATGTGGCGATTCGGGAAATCGGCGTTGCGCTTTCTCAAAGCCTCCAACTTCTTTGTCCGGCCATCGCGATGGCGCTCTCTGCCTGGCTCTATGGCGAACGACTTACGCACGCGCAGCTTTGGAGCGCCGGCATTCTGCTGATCGGTGCCTTTCTTGCAATGCGAACCAAGCCCATCGCCACAGCAGAAACAGCTGAAAATATTTAACTCCTCTTGAGCGTCTGTGCCTTGCGCACGAGCTCGATGAAATCTGCGCGATAGCCATTCACATCTGCGCCCGTTCCTTGTTGCGCCCACTCGAGCACTTGCTGGAGCGATCCGGTTCCTTTGTATTCGGAATCGCGCAGGATCATTCCGAATTCGGCGACCGCTGCTGCAAATTTTAAGTCGTTTGGAGCTTCTGCGAAATCAAATCCTGTGTCACTCAAAGTGCGCTGAGTGCGTCCGATTGTCGCATCATTGCCCCGTGTCTTGAGTTTCAGTTCAACCGTCAACAGCGGTTCGGATGCCTCTCCGGCGACGCTTGGTATTTGCGGGTGGGCCGCAGCGGCTACGCCTTTCAGCGGCACAACTTCGTAAAAAGTGGTCAAACTGTATCCAGCCGCCATCGGCTGCGAATCGACGTCGTCCTCGTTCGAATTCTGCGTCCCGGTTTTTTGCCTGTCATACCCAATCAATCGATACGATGCCACCCGCCTCGGATTAAATTGGACCTCGATCCTGTTGTCCGCGCGAACAGCAACACCTTGGTGTCCTTTTAATGCGATCCGGACCAATCGATGCGTTGTGTCCCAGGGACAAATCACAGCATCGAGGTTGAGCGAAAATGGTTCGCCTGCGGTCGGCTGCGGATATTCGTACAGAAAATGGTTGATCATTCCTTCAATGCGCACCGACTCCCGCTGCGGAAGCTGACCGGCATTAATCGAACGTTGGACATTGAGATAAGAAGATGAATCCACCAGGAGCGGTACACTCGATCGGGGCCTGCTCATCACTGAAACAAACGGTCGCTCGCCAGTAAAAGCGTATGGACCAGCGTCAGCCTCGAACTTTTCATTTTGACCAAGCATTGCAGCATCCTCTGCCTCGACTGGAGCAAATTGCTTCGCGTGCTCCCCAGCCAAGCCACGCGACAACGACGAATCCGTTGGCGTAGAGATACGCGACTGGTTACTGCTGAACACAACAGCCCCAATCAAAGCTAAAACCGCGAAGAGCGCTGCAATCGCTAGTGGCGCGGCTTTCGACCAAAAAGCATCGCCGCGAATAGCCGTGAGTTTTCCCCGCGCGATGAGTTCTCGCTGCAACTCGACCCGATACTGTGATCTCAATGTGCGCGCGAGATCTTGTGTCTCGGCGACCAAGCGCTGCACTTCCGGAGAATCGGCAGTTGCACGAGCAATTGCCGATCGTTCTGGCTCGGCCACTTCGTCCAGTGCGTATGCTGTCAATTGCGGGTCATCAACATTCATTCTTACTCGTTTGGCTTTGGTTTAAATGGGATGAATTCTCCTGCGACCTGAGCGTAACGCTCTCGCAACGTCCTTAATGCAGTGTGAAGCAGTACTCCCACATTATTGGCGGTGGTCTGCATAATCTCGGCGATTTGTTGGTAACTGAGATCGTTTTGGAATTTAAGTTGAATCGCTTCCTGCTGGCGCAGCGGCAGGGTGCCGACAATTCGCAAGAGGAATCCAGCCGCTTCCTTTTGTTCGAGATGGTCAAAAGGCATGGGTTGCTCGCTTTCGCGCGCTTCAATCACTTCCTCGTCGACGTACGTCATGCGCCTTTCTTTTCGGCACACGTTAAGCGCCGCATTTCGGCAAACCGTAAACAGCCAGGTTGCCGGCTCATCCTTCCGCCGTCGTGCGCCGTTACGTTGAAACTTGACGAATGTCTCCTGAACAACATCTCTCGCCTGTTCCCTGTCACCAGTTATGCGTTGAGCGTATTGAAAAAGCGGAATCTCGAATCGATGTACGATTTCCTCGAATTCGTCCCGTTTAGCTGTTCTGCCGCTTCGCATCGGATCTGATGTCTTTCCGACGAGCGCAGAGGATAACACATCTGCCAATGGTCAACGCTAATACGAAACGCCCATAAGCGTGTACGTGATCGGCACTTCGACCTGAGTTACGCCCCCGGGCTTGAAACGCCATCTTCGAAGCGCATCGAGTGTTGAATTGTCCAGAATGACGTTGCCACAGCTTTGCGCCATCCGGACATCAGTCACAGTGCCTGAGGTTTGATCGACCGTGAGCAACGCGACGCCAGATCCTGTCACTCGTTGGCGGCGCGCTTCGTACGGATATACCGGGCGCGGCGCGTACGCCACCGTCGCTTTCACCGAACGCAACGACGCCGTTGTTCCTCCAATAAGGGACGGTGGCCGCGCCTTCCGATGCGCGCGAATTGGGGGCGGCGTGAGATTCTTCTCCTGGAAACTGTCCTGATCCGGATGGATCTGCTCTAAAGGCGGAGGCGGGGCGGATTCTTCCAACAACGCAGACTCCGGTTCGGCAGTATCAACGACCTCGACATCCGACAACGGGCTGACATCTTGCAGTTTAGTACTCGGTGATTTGGTTTTTGCGAGCGCGACCGCGCCGAGGTGAATCGCAAGCGCGAAAAAAAATGCGATCCAAAAGATTGAGCGGCCGTTCCGTCGGTAAAGAAATGCGGGATTCATGTCTATTCCTCCAAAGAGGAAGACACGCCACTCTGAAGAAACTTAGGCCGCGATCATGATGTCGCGGTCAAAGAGCAACGTCGATTCTAATGCTACTGGACACTCTGCGCGGGATTGCATTATCCAGTATCAAGAATCGAGCAATTCAGCAGCTGTTTTTGCCACGTGAATCTCAAAAACTATCTTTTCACTCGCCAGAAGCTGATCGACGGCGCGCTGGACCGCTATTTGCCGAAGACGAACAGGAAGCCCACGACGCTTCACCGTGCCATGCGCTACAGTTTGTTTGCCGGCGGCAAACGTTTGCGGCCGATTCTGTGTCTGGCTGCGGCTGAAGCTTGTCGCGGAAAGATCGACGATGCGCTTCCGCTGGCGTGCGCGCTTGAGTGCATCCACACGTACTCGCTGATGCACGACGATCTTCCGAGCATGGATAACGACGATTTCCGGCGCGGTCGTCCCACCTGCCACAAGGTTTTCGGCGAAGGCATCGCCGTGCTCGCGGGTGACGCTCTATTAACCATCGCGTTCGAAATTGTTTCATACGCGAAGCCAAGGCGACGTTACGATATGTCAACGCTGTTGCGCGAGATTGCAGTCGCGGCAGGTAGCCAAAAACTGATCGCCGGCCAGGTCGCCGATCTCGAGGCCGAAGGCAAAAACGTCAAACGCCGCGAGTTGCATTTTATTCACGAGAACAAAACCGCTGCGATTTTGAAAAGCTCAGTACGACTGGGCGCGATGAGCGCTAACGCGGATGCCAGAACGCTTTTCGCGATCACGCGCTTCGGGCAACGACTGGGGCTCGCTTTCCAAATCATCGACGACATTCTGGATGTAACGCAGACCTCGGAAATCCTCGGCAAAAGCGCCGGCAAAGATGTGGCGGCAAAGAAAGCAACCTACCCTGCAGTTATTGGCTTGGAGAAATCACGCGCCGAAGCCAAACGGCTCACGCGCGAAGCACACAACGCCTTGTCAATTTTTAGTAATCGCGACGCCGAAGCGCTGCATGATTTAGCGAATTATTTGCTGGAGCGTGAGTACTGAAGTAGCGCGACCGTCCCGGTTGCGAATCTTTGGCGGCGCAAGCGAGGACGCTTACGCTACTTTCAAATTCGGATCAATCTCCTCGGTCACGTGCGATTCAAATCCGGCCCGCAATCGCAGCAATGCGGCAAATGCGATCATGGCGGCATTATCGGTGCACAGCCACGGCTCGGCGCTTTTGAATTCGATTCCTTTGCGGCTGCTCGCATCGCGCATTTGACGCCGTAATTCCTGATTGCAACTGACGCCGCCGCTTATCGTCACGAGATCCACACGACACTTTTGCGCGGCTGCGATTGTCTTTGTCACGAGCACGTCAATGATCGCCTGCTGAAAAGATGCGCAAAGATCTCGCAAGAGCTTGTCATCGCGAGCGGAGCGAAGCGTAGTCGAGGGACCCCGTTGAAAATCATCTGTGGCAACGCCGCGGGATTCCTCGACTTCGCTCGGAATGACATGCAACTTCGGCAACAAGTACCGCACCGCAGTCTTTAATCCACTAAAGCTGAAATTCTCCGAGCCAAGCATGCTGCGGGGAAAATCAAAACGGTTCGGATCGCCGGCGCGCGCCTGCCTTTCAATTTCCGGGCCGCCGGGATAACCGAGTCCGAGCATTTTGGCTACTTTGTCGAATGCTTCGCCCGCAGCATCGTCAACGGTGTGACCTATGAGCTGGTAATTCGTTAGGCCACGAACAACGACCAGCATCGTGTGTCCGCCGCTAACGATGAGCGACACATTTGGCTTGATGTTGTCGCCGTCTTTTTCGACGCTAAAAAACGGCGAGAGCAAATGTCCTTCGAGATGATTGATCGCGAGGTACGTTTTGCCGAAGCCGATTGCCAATCCTTTCGCAATTGACGCGCCGATCATCAACGAACTAGCCAGGCCGGGGCCACTGGTGGCAGCGAACGCGTCGATTTCTGCCCACCGAATTTTCGCTGCACTTGCAGCGCAATCGAGTAGCCGCGGAGCGTAGATCAGATGATTGCGCGACGCGATCTCCGGTACGATCCCGCCGTATTTCTCATGGGCAGCGACCTGTGATGCCACTTCGCTCGCAAGCAGGTAGGGACGCCGCGCTGCAGCGTCCGGTCGGCGCAGCGCGCCGACCCTACCATCGTCTCCGCGTAAAATCGCTACTGCCGTCTCGTCACAGGAGGTCTCTAAGGCCAGTACTGTCATGTCGAGCGAAATCGAGACATCTCTCAAACTTACACCGCGCACGGCACATCAGAAGAAAATCAGAGATTCCTCGACTCCGCTCGGAATGATAGCGAACTGCTACTTCTTTACCGCTTCCGCTTTCGGCGCGCTTTGCTGTGCGTAGATCATCACGCCTTTGAGTGCATCGATGGCGCGCAACATCTGTGGATCCTTGGTCTTGATGATGTTGATCTCGTCCTCTGCCTTTACATTTCCTGTATTGCGCAGCGCATACAGAGCGCGCTCCTGCTCAGCGGTCATGCCGACGCGAATATTCGGCGTCACGCCATTACCTTGAATGACCTGTCGGCTGGGCGTGTAGTACTTGGCCGTGGTAAAACGCACGGCGGATCCGTCCGGCAATTGCAGCACGTTCTGCACGGAGCCTTTTCCAAAACTCGTTTCACCAACCAGGACCGCCCGACGCAGATCCTTAAGGGCGCCGGCAACGATCTCCGCGCCGCTCGCGCTGCCTTCGTTAATCAGCAACACCATCGGAAAATTCGGACGGAGCTTACTTACTGTGGAAGTAGAGTAATCATGCTGTTGAGAAGGAACCCGTCCCTGCGTGGAAACGACTTTAGTATTGGGTGGCAAAAATTGACCGCACACGTCCACCGCGCTGTTCAATAGCCCGCCCGGATTATTTCGGAGATCGAGTATCAGCGCCTGCATGCCTTGCTTCTGTAAATCATCGATCGCTTTCGATAATTCATCGGCCGTCGGCTCGTTGAACTGGATCAATCGGAGATAACCAATCCTGAATGGTCCGGTCAGCTCCGGCGGCAGCAGTCTTTCTCCCTTAACACTTTGGATTTTTATTTCTGCGCGTTGAAGCGTGTACTCCTTGATCTCCTTCGTTGACGGCCGCAACAGGGTCAGACTGAGTTTTGCGCCCGCGGGCCCGCGCAGAACATTGATCGCGTCCTGCAGATCCATTCTCTCCGTCGACATGCCATTGATCCGCAAGATTTGGTCGCCGGAAAGAATTCCGGCCTTGGCGGCAGGCGTGTCCTCCATCGCCGTCACTACCGTAGGCAGGCCATTTTTCATCGAGACCTCGATGCCGAGACCATTGAAGCGGCTGCGCGTGTCGTCCTGCATGTCTCGAAAATCATTGGGATCCATGAACTGGCTGTGCGGATCCAGTGACGAAAGCATTCCCTTCATTGCTGCGGTGACGAGATCGTGATAGCTCGTCTTGTTCTCATCGACGTAATCCTGCCGGATCAGCTCAAGGGCTTTTGCGAAAATGGCAATCTGCGAGTAGCCGTTATCCTCTTCAGTCTTGGGCGGCTGCACTTCCTGCGCGGAAACGCCAGGAATAGCGCCGAACAGGACGCAAGCCAGCAACGGAATGATCACGATCCGACTCATGTTTTGCCCAACCTCCGAGAACGTCACAATCGCTCACGAGGAAATTTTGGCAACGCCCAACGCAGCTCGTTGTCTGTAGTTACAACTCACAGGATGAGGACCCCCATCTGTAATCTCATTAACACCCGGCTTCAGCCGCATGTACGACAACGCCAGGAAAGCTTTCCTGCGGACTGCAAACCGTTGAAACGGTTTCATTCACAATCGTCTGGTTCCACCAGGCTGAAACCCGGTGTTAATGAGAGGGATTGTTGGAAAGTTTTTCGGCTACTCATAATTCTGCTGGCGTTGTCGCTCGCCAGCGCGGTTTTGGCCGCGCCAACGCAGGACGCCGAATTCGACGGGGTAGCCGAGGAATACGTGAAAACGTATCTGGCCGCTCACCCGCTCCATGGAACCGCTCTCGGTTTTCACGAGTACGACGGCAAGATCAGCGATTATAGTCGCCTCGCGCTCGATGCCGAACTTTCCCGGCTCCGGCGATTCGACGATCGGCTGGCCAAATTTGATCCAGCGAAACTGAGTCCGCGGCAATCGATCGACCTCCGAATTCTGCAGGCTGCGGTGAAGCGAGAACTGTTTGAAATGCAGGACATGTCGGTCTTCGAACGAAACCCGATGGTCTATGCGCGCGCGGGTGACGTGAACATCTATATCAAAAGGAATTTTGCGCCGCTTGAGGACCGCGTTCGCAGCCTGGTCGCCATCGAATCACAAATTCCAAACATCCTCATCGCGGCGCGAACAAACCTCGAGGAAAAGCTTCCAAGACCGTTCATCGAGCTGGCGATCCAAATCGCCAAAGGTTCAGCCGATTTTCTGAAAAAAGACCTCGTCGCCGCTGTGAGCGGCCTCAAAGACGAGCAGCTCCGCGTTGCATTTCAGACGGCCAACCGCAAAGCGGCGAACGCGCTCAGTGATTACGCAACGTGGCTGGAACGGGAGAAACTTCCCAAGGCCACACTTGATTTCGCTCTTGGCGAAGAAAAATTCGGGCGCTTCCTGGCGCAGACGGAACTGATTAATCTTCCGCCACAAAAGGTTCTCGAGATCGGCATGACGCAGTTGAAAGCCGAACAGGAAGCCTTCGCCGAGGCGGCCAAAAAGATCGACCCGAACAAACCTGCGACAGAGGTTTTCAAGCAAATCCAGAGTGAGCATCCAGCTTCCGACAAATTGATCCCGGACATTGCGAAGGACTTGGACAAGCTTCGCAAATATGTTGTCACCCGTCGGTTGGTCGGAATTCCGTCGGAGGTTCGCGCGAAAGTAAAAGAAACCCCGCAATATCTGCGCGCCACCTCCTTCGCCTCGATGGACACTCCCGGTCCGTTCGAGAAACGCGCCACCGAGGCTTATTACTACGTCACGCCGACGGAAGAGGATTGGCCGCCGCAAGAAAAGGAGGAATGGCTCACTGCATTTAATTATTACACCTCCGACATAGTGTCGATTCATGAGGTGTATCCGGGACATTACGTGCAGTTCCTTCATCTGAATGCGTCCCCCGCCAGCAGAGTGGAAAAGATTTTTGGCAGCTACGCCTTCATCGAAGGCTGGGCACATTACTGCGAAAAAATGATGATCGACGACGGATTCGGCAGCCCGTCCAACTCCAGTCCAAGCGAAGACGATGTGAAACGCGCGGCAAAATATCGCATGGCGCAGGCTGACGAAGCGCTGCTCCGTCTTTGCCGGCTATGTGTGTCTATTAAGGTGCACACGCAAAACATGTCGATTGATGAAGCGACGAAATTTTTTCAGGACAACTGTTACTACGAACAGAAGCCGGCGCGCCAGGAAGCCATGCGCGCCACATTCGATCCGGGTTATCTGAATTACGCCCTGGGCAAATTGCAGATCCTGAAATTGCGCGACGACTACAAGGCGCAACAGGGCAACGATTTCTCTCTGCAAAAATTCCACAACGAAATGCTCAGCCACGGCATGCCGCCCATTCGTCTCCTCCGGGAAATCATGCTCAAAGATCAGAGCAAGTGGGATCAGGTATTGTAACTTCTCCAACCGGTTATGCTGTAGGGTGCGCTGTTTTCAGCGGATGATCGACCAACGATTTGTGCGGCGGACGCGCACCAATCGGAGCCGCATTGCATTGCGTCTCTTCGCGCTTTCGCGTAACATTCGCATCCGAAAATCACCATGACAGAGCTGGTTTCAACAATGGCCGATAAGATCGACCGCACGATGCAACGGGTAATCCCGCTGGCGTATCGGGTGCGACGAACTGGCCGCCGGCTCGTGCGCCGTGCATTGCGCAAGCCGCGCAGTGTTTCGGAAGGTCCGAACCTTCTGCCGTTGTTGATTCAGGTGCTGGCGAGTTTCACCAAAGCCGACGGCGTCATCATGGAGGAAGAGATCGACTCGAGCCTCGGCTTTCTGCGTTACGATTATCCGGAAGCCGTTTACTCCGAGCTGCGACAGTTGTTTCGCCAGGCGCTTTACGAGCAGCAGGACCTCGCGGCGATGGCGCAAAAGCTCGGGCTGCAATTGAGTACGGAGCGCAAGATCATGCTCGGGGTTCAACTGTATGACCTCATCTCGCAAGCAGGTTTGAAGCAGGAACAGGTCGTCGCGTTCTATTCGTTCATGTCGCAAATGGGCATGGCTGCGCAGGCGATCGACATTGTTTATCAACTCAACGCATCAGAAGAATCTGACCCGTCGATTTACCAGCATGGCGCGTCACCGCTGGAATCGCTTTCGTTCGGGGGGGACGGCAAGGCAGACATCATCCTGAAGAATCTCGGCGAAACAGATCGACTGATGGCCTTCCGGTATCACGATCTGATTCTGTTGAAAAATTACAGTGGCCAAAACGTATCCGTGCGCGGGAGACCTTTGGTGCGTGGCGGGTTCTGTCGAATTTACCCAGGCCAACGAATTTTGATCGGCGACCAGGTGCTCAGCTACCAGGAGTTGGCGCAATATTTCAATGCGAAAAAGAACGTTTCGCTTCCGGAAATCTTTATCCGGGTAACTAAAGACGCGGAGCAAGTACAGTTGGAGCGTTCACGAACGCGTGAAAGCGCGCTGCGAGTGACCTTCGGACTCAAAGTGCGGGTCAAGGCATTGCGCGATATCGATGCGGAGCTCCAGGGCGTACGCCTCAAAGCCGGCACTACGGTCGACACGACACTGGAAGACAAAATTATTTTCCATAACGACACCGAGCTGGATTTGAACGATCTGCGTCGGCGCGCACGCGCGCTGGGCGGACGATTCCAATTGAAAGCTTCGAAATCGGAATATCTGGTGTCGAATGATCCGAGCCGGCTGCAAGCCGATGATATCCTGCTTTCTCCAGGCACGGCCGGAGATGTGCTGCTGAAAATATTTTGCGATTACGATCGGCGAATAGGCACGCTTGAGGTCATTGAAGCGGACCGTCGAATCATGGTGGGCGACGATCCTGTCCGCACGACCGCGGAACTTAAGGACGGCGACATCATTCGAATCGATGTCGGACAGGTTCTGCGGTGCAATTTTTTGGAGCGCATCATCGAGGAGGAGCGAAACATCATTCGCAGCCTCGAGCTGAACGAAGTCACACACCGTTTTGGCAAAGGCGAGATTGGCCTCGATGGAATTTCCTTTGGTATCACGCGTGGCGAACTTGTTTGCGTGATGGGCGCCAGCGGTGCGGGCAAAAGCACGCTGATGGGAGTGCTTGCCGGACAGCTCCAGCCGACGAGCGGTGAAGTCTTGCTCAACGGACAATCCCTTTACCGAAACCTCGACGTTCTGAAGCAGTACGTCAGTTACATGCCGCAACAGGACGCGTTCGACGAGCACCTCACTATTGGTGAGAATTTGCAGTTCGCTGCGGCGATCCGTGCACCGCATCTCTCAAAACGCGACCGCATCCGGCGGCTGGACGCAAAGCTGATCGAGCTCGGTTTAAGCGAACGTCGCGACGCGGTCGTCGGCATTCCCGAGAAGAAAACATTAAGCGGTGGCGAGCGAAAACGGCTCAACATCGGGCTCGACATGATCGGAATGTCGGATGTTTATCTGTTTGACGAACCAACTTCCGGTCTCTCGTCGAAAGACTCCGAGCACGTAATCGAAATCATTCGGAGCATGGCGCACAACAAAATCGTCATCGTCACCATCCACCAGCCGAGCTCGAAGATCTTCCAGATGTTTCAGAAGGTAATCTTGCTCGACAAAGGTGGGCGGCTCGTGTTTTTCGGCGCGCCTTCCGACGCCCTGCGGTATTTCGCCGAGGCGGAACATCAGCACCAATTCGGTGCTGAACTGGGCGCATGTCCATCGTGTGGAACTACCCGGCCGGAATTCATTTTCGATGTGCTCGAGACACCGTTGCGCGATTTGAGCGGTGACGTCATCTACGAGGAAAACAGCCGTGGCCAGCTCGTCCCGTCGCGCCGTTACTCACCGGATTTTTGGCGCGACAAATACGAAGCATTCCGATTAATCCAGGACGTCAAGCAAGTCTCGCTGCAACAGGAGGAGGCTGACCCGTTGCCGGTCGCACCGGTGCAACGGAAGCGGTTGCCGGTGCGTTGGCGCGATCAGTGGACGCAATTTCGCACGGTGCTGCAGCGTGCTTTCACGAGCAAACTACGCAACCGGGCAAATCTCGTGATCACCATCGGTGTCTCGCCGGTGCTGGCGCTGCTGATTGGGACGATCCTGCGGTACTCCGAGACCGGTACATACGATTTTGATTCGGCTTATCATATCCCGACGTTCTTATTTCTCGGGCTGATCGTCGCAATGTTTCTCGGGCTGACAAACAGCGCCGACGACATCATCCGGGATCGGCCGGTGCTGCAACGCGAGCGCAACATTAAGGTGCGCCTGTCCTACTACGTGATCTCCAAGACCATCACGCTCGGGTTTTTCGCGCTCATTCAATGCGTTCTTTTCGTGCTGATCGGCAATTTAGTCCTGCAAATCCGGGGCATGTTCTGGCTCGACTCGGCTATAATGTTCCTGACGGCGATGAGCGGCGTAGCGCTGGGTCTCGTTATCTCGTCTCTCGTGGCGGACCCGAAAACAGCGTCCAATATCGTTCCGCTGGTTTTGATTCCGCAGATCATTATGGGCGGCGCGCTCATCAAATACGAGGACATGAACCGTAACCTCGGCCTGGTTTATTCCTTTTCGCACTGGTTTTCCGAACATCCGAACTCGGAAAAGACGAGAAAAACGGAGAGCAAGCTACAGGTGCCACTTGTTTGCCAGTTCATCGCCATGCGCTGGTCGTACGAAGAAATGGTAGTTGCCCAGGCCAAGCTTAATCCGCTTACGAAGCGCCAGGATCGCGTTCACGACGAAATTCAAAAGCTCGCACCGAAAGCTGAAACGCCTCAGCAAAGAGCGCATCTTAACGATCTAAAAGATGTATTAGCGTTGCTCTCGGGGTTGGAAGGACCGTCCGCGCGAGACGTCGACCGATATCTAAAGCTGGCCGATCCAGTCATTGCGGGCAAGAAAAGATTCGATCGCTCGTTGTTTAAAGACGCGAAGGGGCCAGTCACAGCGGACCAGCTCTACGTGAACCAGAAGGTGTCGGATCTGATCTCAAGAGCCGAGATGGAGCAGAACGACTACCGCCGCGGCAATAAACCAAACGTGTTCTTCGGTGTCGAGAAACGCTATTTCGGAATCGCGTTCGGCGTGTTCACTTTCGACACGGTAGTGCTGATCGTGTCCACACTCGTACTGCTTTTCGTGCTGCACTTCATCTTGCGAAAGCAACTGGAAGTGCGCAGAACCTGATGCGGAGAGCGCCGACACGTCGCCGCTTTGCAATTTGTCATTCCGAGCGAAGTCGAGGAATCTCTGGAACTGAACCTATGAGCAAAATTAAACGGAATATTCCGAAGTTAATCGTCGCCGCGAGCGAGCAAGATCCCGACATGCTTTACGCGACGAAGTTTTGGGCGCCCGATCCATTCATCTTCCTTCAGCGCAACGGCAAACGAACTCTGGTCTTGAGCGATCTGGAAATCGATCGCGGCCGCAAACAAGCTGACGCGGATGAATTTGTAATGTTCAGCGAGGTCGAGCGCGAGTTGCAGGGGAAATCGAAAAAGGCGCCGCCGTACGAGAAAGTTTTGGCCCATTTTCTGAAAAAACGAGGCGTGAAATCGGCCGCTGTGCCAGCAAATTTTCCGCTTGGCTACGCGGAGGAACTCGCGGCAAACAAAATCCGCGTTCGCGCGACCGATGGATTTTTCTGGCCGGAGCGTGAAGCCAAATCCGACAAAGAGATTGAAATGATGGGACGCGCCTTGCGGATCACAGAAGCTGGACTCAAGCGCGCTATTGAAGTGTTGAAGGCGTCAAAACCCGGTTCGGGAAAACGACTGCGCTGGAATGGTAAAACGCTGACTTCCGAATTGTTGCGCGCAGAAATTGATTCCGCAGTTTTGCGCGCAGGCGGCGTCCCGACAGGCACGATCGTGGCCGGAGGCGATCAGGCTTGCGACCCACACGAGCGCGGCCATGGTCCCCTCTACGCGGATTCGTTAATCATCTTGGACGTGTTCCCGCGCGACGCGAAGACCGGATACTTCGGCGATATGACGCGCACCGTGCTGCGCGGACGCGCGAGTGAAGCACAGCGGAGAATTTGGGAAACGGTGAAAGCAGGGCAAGCTCTCGCGCTAAAAAGAATTAAGGCCGGCGTTGACGGCATGACGATTCACAAAGCCATTCAGGAATTATTCGCCAGTCGCGGTTTCACAACCGGAGTGCGCAACGGCCGGCGCGTCGGATTTTTCCACGGAACCGGCCACGGCCTTGGTCTGGAAATCCACGAGCATCCGCGCCTGCAAAAAGTTGTTTTGAAGGATCGGCAGGTGCTCACGGTGGAACCGGGTCTGTACTATCCCGGCGTGGGCGGCACGCGTCTGGAGGACGTGGTGGTTGTCACGAAAACAGGTTGCCGAATCCTGTCGCGTTTTCCGAAGCAGTTAGAGATTTAGCAATAGAGTCGCGTCGTCATCCTGAGCGGAGCGAAGCGGAGTCGAAGGATTCCGCGATGGAACCTTACAACTAACGCAACGGGATTCCTCGACTTCGCTCGGAATGACGGGTGAAATGAACGCGCAACGCCATTACGGGTCTAATTTCCTACCCAACGAAGTGACAAGTTCTCTCGCCACGGTAAATTAGTCTCCCGCCACCGCATGTATCATATATTGGGTTTTGTTTTAGGTTCCAGCTGCCTGCTGTTTATCGGCAGCCCATTAGGCTTTGGTTTGGGTCCTAACTGGCTGCTGTACATTGGCGTCCCGTTGATCATTGGAATTTGGGCGCAGATTCGAGTGAGCAGCGCGTTCAGCCATTGGAGCAAAGTGCGTGCGAACGGGAATATCACCGGCGCTGAATGCGCACGCGAAATCCTCCAGGCAGCGCAGATCCACGATGTCGACGTCATGGAGACAAACGATTTTCTCGGCGACCATTACGATCCAACCAAGAAGCAACTGCACCTGTCGAGCAACGTTTACAACACGCCTTCGGTGGCAGCATTGGGCATCTCCGCGCACGAGTGCGGGCACGCGATTCAGCACGCCCGCGCGTACGCGCCACTGAAGTGGCGTATGGCAATTGTGCCGGTGACAATGATCGCGTCACAGATGCTGCCGTTCATCATTATCGGTGGCTTGTTCTTTCGGATCACTGGTCTGATTACCGTCGGCATCTGGTGCTATTTGATTCTGCTGGTGTTCCAATTGATTACGTTACCCGTGGAGTTCGATGCCTCGCGGCGCGCAAAAATCATCCTGCGAGAAATGGGGATCATACAGCCGGGGGAGGAAGCGGTCGGTGTGAACAAGGTGTTGAACGCCGCAGCGCTTACTTACATCGCGGCGTTCGTCGCCGCACTGGGCAATTTGCTTTGGTTGATGTCCATCCGCGACCGGAGGTGATCGATCGCTCGACATAAAAATGGACTACGCCCTCGCTTTACCTGCTCGTCGAATTTCCGATTTGTTATCGTCGGGTCTGCAGGCGCGTGTTAAATCTAAGCGCCAGGCGATGGATCAGCCAAGAAGCGACCCAGACCAGGATTTGGTAAAGCGCACCCAGGCGGGAGAGGCCAGTGCGTTCGACGATCTCGTGGTCAAGTATACACCACGCCTTTATGGGCTGGTCTACAACATGACGTCCAACCACGAGGACACGAACGACCTTTTGCAGGACATTTTCGCCAAAGCCTACAAAGCGATTCGCGGGTTTCGCGGCAAATCCTCGTTTTACACCTGGATTCATTCCATCGCCGTGAACATGACCCTGAATTTCCTCAAAAAACGCAGCCGCCGATTTCAATTGAGCCTGGATGATGTGGACGCGAGCATTCAAAACGACAAGGAATTCATGGAAGCCACTGCCACGAGCAGCCCGGTCCGGGAAGCAGACCTTTCAGAGCTGCAGCGAAGATTGAACGAGGCCATGATGAAATTGTCTGAAGATCACAGAGCAGTTGTCACCATGTTCCATGTTCAGGGAATGCCTCATGCCGAAATCAGTAAAATCTTGCGCGTCTCAGAAGGAACGGTACGTTCCAGACTCTTTTACGCGAACCGGCAGTTGCAAAATTACCTGGACGAATTTCGGAAAAATCCTGTCTCGTAACGGCTGCAAAAAAAATGGATGAGTTTAACGATAGCGAAATCGCCAGGCTGCTTCGGCTGAAGCGATACGAGCAACCGCCACCCGGTTATTTCGAAAACTTCCTCCACGAATTCCATCGCCGGCAACGCGACGAATTGCTACGCCAGCCGCTTTGGCGCATCTGCGTGGAACGTGCACACAATTTCATGTTGCAGCTGGATATGCGTTCGCTGGCTTCGTATCCCACTGCGGTTGCTGCAATGCTTGTTTGCGCAGCTATCTTCTCATTAAAGGTTTATCAGCAACCTGAGACGGCTCGCGTCGCCACTCAGAGTCCACTCACTTTATCGGTGCCGGTAAATGCCGACCAAGAATGGAATATTGCATCTCCGGTCTCCACGCAGATTTTCAGGACGCAGCCGCTTCGCAGTTTTCGTGAAAGCGCCCAGACTCACCGAGCCGCCCCGCCGCGGTACGTGCTCGATAGCGTCCCCGTGAGTTATGAGCCCACTTTCAGGTTCTAGGCGCCGCGCGGTCATCGCATTCGCGCTGGTCTTCTGTTCAGGCGCGAGCTTGCTTTTCGGCCAGGAACAATCCGCCTCGGCGACGATCAGCCACCAGGTGCGGGAGCTTTTCGAGCGGGCCGCCAAAGCAGTGGTTAAGATTCACGGCGTAGATAAGCACAGCGAGATTTGCGGCACCGGATTTTTCGTCGACCCGACAGGAACGCTTTACACCGCTTACACCGTCGGAGGCGAAGCCGGCAATTTCACAGTCGAATTCGGCGGTAAGAAATGTCCGGCGCGCCAGCTCGTGGCCGACATCCGCAGCGGAACAGCCATTCTAAAGGTGGACGAGACCACGCCGGCCCTGCCAATTGGTAAATCAGAGGAACTTGAAATAGCCGCCCCGGTCATGTCGGTCGGTTATCCTCTTGATCTACCGAAGACACCGAACTTCGGCTGGATCGCTGGGTTCGACCGGAAATGTCTCGGTCGCTATTTTTCCACCATCCATTTGCGTGTAAATGCTCCGACGCAGCGCGGCGAGGCTGGCGCTCCGCTGTTGAACATGAAAGGCGAAGTGGTTGGGATCGTTGTTAGCGGTCTCGAAAACAATGCCGCCTGTTACGCTGTGCCGATTGAGGCTGCCGAGAAAATTCGCAGCGACTTTGTTCGTTTCGGCGAGGCGCGACATGGCTGGATCGGGGTAAACAATGTTTCGCCTGCGTCGCAAGAAGTCGAGGGCTCGCGAGCGATGGTAACACAGGTGGCGGAGGACGCGCCGGCCGCACGCTCGGGGCTTAAAGACGGCGACGTGCTGCTACAAGTCGGGAAGAAAAAAATCACCGATCCCGAAGATATATTCGACGCTTCGTTCTACATCACTGCCGGGGACACCGTACCAATCACGGTGATGCGCGGCGATCAAAAAATGACTTTCCAAGTACAAGCGACGATGCATCCAGCCGCCAAGACCGGTATGTTGCTCGCTTCGCCCGGCACAATCCCAGGCGTAATCCCCATGTCGCTCGACGACGACGCGACGCCTTCGCCGTAGATAGCGCGCGGCCTACAGCTCGCGTCGCACAGCGACGCGGCTACAGCATTTTCCGAAGCTCGGTTTCATCGATGATTTTTACGCCGAGTTCTTTTGCTTTTTCGAATTTGCTGCCGGGTTCGGCGCCGGCGAGGACGTAATCGGTTTTTTTGCTTACGCTACCTGTGACGTGACCGCCGAGCGCTTCGATTTTCTCCGTGGCCTCGTCAGACGGCATGAAAGGGCAGACTGCCAACGAGGTCAGAGAAGAGTTTACTCGAAGAGCGACCGGGGAAGTCCGCTTTGACGGATAATTCCACGCAAGGTGCCGCGGTCAAGTTCCCGGTGAAGCGGAACTGGAAGAGAGATTCCACCACGGCGCATGACCACGTGGCTACCGCGCTGCCGTACAGGTTCGAAGCCATGTGTGGTCAACAATTCGCACAACTGCGCGCCGGAAAAGACGCGCAGCTTAGGCATGCGTCACTTCAAGCTGTTTGATGGCAACTTTGCGTTCGTCCAGCCGGTGACGAATCTCCGACTCGTCAGCGCACTCCAACCACAGTTCGACCGCTTCTTTGATCATTTCTTCCGCGTGTTCAGGCGTTTCTCCCTGGCTGACGATGCCGAGTTCGGGGCAGTTCGCCACATACAATCCATCTTCGCCGGGCTCGATCACAGCGGTAAGTTTTGGAAGTTTCATCACGGGCAGGTTACTTCATCTCGGCACTCTTCGCCACCAGTCAGTGATCCGGAACTTCGTCGCTTTTGGGTAACCCGATTTGTGAAATCCGCGTAATCCGCGGTCACACCATCTTCCGAAACTGTGCTTCGTCGATAATTGCGACGCCGAGCTCTTTGGCTTTGTCGAATTTGCTGCCGGGTTCGGCGCCGGCGAGGAGGTAATCGGTTTTTTTGCTTACGCTGCCGGTGACGTGACCGCCGAGCGCTTCGATTTTTTCCGTGGCTTCTTCACGCGTCATTGATGGCAGTGTGCCGGTGAGAACAAATGTTTTTCCCGCCAGCGGCAGTTCAGCTGCTCTTGTCGCCGAGACTTTTTCGCTCTTCGGCTCAATGCCGAGTTCTTTTAATCGCCGTAGAATCTTTTTGCCAATCGGCGACGCGAAGAAATGGAGGACACTCTGCGCTACTACGGGACCGACTTCGGTTACGATACCGTCCTTGGCTGCTTTGTTCTTCGATGGCTTCGCAAATCCCGACTTGGTTAATCGGTCGGCGATTTCTTTGGCAGATTTCTTGTCGCCGCGCTTTTCGTGATAGTCCACGATATCGCGGAGCAATTGGGAATCAGAAACGTCGTGGATCGTGTCATGGAAGCGCGCGAGCTGGGTTGCTGTGGTCTTTCCGACTTCGGGAATCGCCAGGGCAAACAGCCAGCGCGATAGCGGCAAGGTTCGCGACCGCTCGATGGTCGTTTTTGCTTTGGTCGCATTTTTCTCGCCGAAAACGCGCGGGGCTTCCTCTGTGCCGAGATTCAGTTTCGCGAGTTGGTCGACCTTTAAATCGAAAAGATCCAGCGGTTCGCGCACAAGGCTGCGCTCGACAAGTTTATCCGCGACAATTCCGCCGATGCTTTCGATATCGAGCGCGCCCCGCGCGGCGAAGAATTCCACGCGCCGCGTCGTCTGCGCCGGGCAATACAGATTTTCGCAGCGCCACGCGACAAATTCAGGGTCGCGTCGGATGGGACCGCCGCATACGGGACATTTTCCGTGAATGTGTTTTGCAAAATCGAACGGCTTCGTGTCTCGTGGCCGCTTCGATTTCACAACTTCGACGACGGCGGGAATGACTTCGCCCGCTTTCTCGATCACGACGAAGTCGCCGATGCGAATGTCTTTGCGTTTAATTTCGTCCTCGTTGTGCAAGGTGGCGCGGGCGACGGTGCTTCCGCTCACCAGCACAGGCTCCAGCACCGCTACAGGCGTGAGGATTCCGGTGCGTCCGACCTGAATGATGATGTCCTGCAAGCGGGTCTCGACACGTTCGGCCGCATATTTGTAAGCGATCGCCCACCGCGGCGATTTCGCGGTGAACCCGAGCTGCTCCCGCTGCGCGAGCGCATCCACTTTGATTACTGCGCCGTCGGTTTGATAGGGAAAATTGCGTCGGATCTCATCGAGATTGCGGATTGCTTTGAGAATCTGGTCAACCGATTCGGCCAGCCACCATTTTTCGTGGGTTGGCAGATCGAGTTTCTTGAACAGTCGGAAAATCTTCGAGTGAAGATCGATGTCCGCGCCTTCAACCGCGCCGGTACCGTAAAAGACGATTCCGAGCGGGCGCTGCGCGACCGCTTTCGGATCAAGATGCTTTAGAGAGCCGGCAGCAGCGTTACGCGGATTCGCAAAGAGCGGAAGACCCGCGGCTTTGCGTTCGCGGTTTAATTTCTCGAAGCCGGCCTTGTCGAGATAAGCTTCGCCACGCACTTCGAAAATGTCTGGGGCATCGCCGCG
>JBARMF010000069.1:0-4432 GCA_049802315.1 Candidatus Udaeobacter sp. | reverse complement strand
AGAAAGCGTCGAAACCTGCCATCGTCTGTTTTGTCCCGCTAGCCGCATTGAACGCGAAGGCATTTGGAGTCACCTGGGCTACGAGCCAGTAAGCTACTGTCCACAACAAGCCAAGCATCAGGTAAGCCGAGATGCTCGCACAGAGGACTTCGGTGTTAACGGAAGGAGCACGCAAAACGAAGCGGAGCAAATTCGCCACCACAAAAGCAATCAAGGCGAGTCCTGCGATAAGGAACACGGGCGGTGGGACCAGGTCCGGCCAGAAATGACTGATCCACCTGCCGGCGATCGCTGGAATAGCAAGCACAAGCGCGATGTAGAAGACGCCTTTGCGATCCGCCACTGCTAGAACACCGGACAGCAGCACCAGGGAAAGCAAAATCGATATGATGACATCCCCGCCTTTGACTTCTTCGACAAAGGGAAAAAAGAAGAAGAGCAATGCAAGGGCAACGAGCAGTTCAATTGCCGAGAAGCGATGGAATCTTCTTCGTGGCTGCAATGGCTTCATTGATCCTGCCTTTTATCGTTAGGTGTCGATGATGCTGCCTCATAGCTGTCATTCTGATCCCTCAGGCGCGGGAGAAGAATCTCTGATCGTTTCTGGAGCGATTTCCCCAATAGGAATAACCAGAGATGTTTCGCGTCCCTCAACATGACAACGCCGTTTATGAGATGGGCTCTAGCCACTCGTGCACGTCTTCAGTTGGACGGCTGCTTTTCATGTTACTGGAACAGGACACCCTTAATTAGCTTCGGAAGGACAGGAGTGATCGAGACCTGCACGTTCCACTCCTGTCCGGAGATCCGGGGGTGGACGGGCATGTACTGCACAGCGAGCTGAAGCTTGACTGGCAATCGCCCAAATTTCACAACCTTGCTCAGGCCCAGCCCAACTGGGACAGTCCAGACATCCTCAGACGGCGCGGTCCAGTCAGCCAGGATATTACCCGAGTACCCGACGCTCCAGCCCTCGCTAAAGAAGATCGAGGCGATGGGTTGCAGATTCATCTGGTTCGTGTCGCGCCGGAAGTGCTCGCCGCCGATAGACCACCATTGCTGCGGAAACACGCCAATGAAGTATTGCTTGGTAAGGTAGCCTATCACCGCAGTGGGCCCAAGCTGCCATTTGCCCTGGCCAGTGAAAACCGATGTCGCAGTCGGGAAGATGGCTGTAGGCCCGGCTCCGAGAATCCAGTTGCCCGAGTGCGCAGGCGACAGTAACTCCACCAGAGCCAGATCGCCCAACCCGGCGTCCCGCGCGAATTCGTCGGGGTGCGTCTCGTGCGGGACGATGTTGTAGAACGGCATCACCGGCCGCGTGATCAGGTTCCAGTCCTTAGTCAGGCCCACCGGCAGCACGGGCTGGAAATTCCAGTTGTTGTTCCACTGGCCATTGTTCAGCTCGAAATTGTTAAACTGATTCGCAATGGACCAGAGGCTACTCACCGGGTTGCTTAGCTCCCGGTTCAGCTCGCTCGCGTCAGGTTCTCCACCAGGCGATGATTCGGTGACTGCGCCGTAAGTTAAATACTCGCTACCCTGCAAAGGCAAGCAGAGGGAAACGCGCGAATCAGGAGCAAAAGGAGTCTGCGCCTGTGTGGTAGTCGTGAAAGCTGCCGCACAAGCGAGCACGGCAACGAAGCTTCGTCGGGGTGTCATTTTCATAATTGGGATTCCTTCAGCTTGCGCAGGAGGCAACAGAGGAAGCGGAGAATCTCTTTTCCGTTCTCTGTTCTCTTTGTTTGCTTCTGTTAAATCTCATTGCTCACTTCACCAGCTCGATCTCAGTCGGACGCCACTTCTTGGCAAAGAACGGTTCGAGCGGGCTGTAAAGACGCAGGATTGTGTTCCAGCCTTTCTTCGGCCCACCGGTGCAAACGGCAGGATGCCGCCCAGCAGCATGGGCTCGGGCGCCTCGGAAAATGCGACCCGCCGGTTGTGGGCATTGACCATCGGATAACCCCAGACATACGCCATGCGGCCAATCATCTGGACGTAATCCTTGGTCATGATGTTGCCGGGAAATGGTCCGGGAACTTCGGCGGGCGTCGCGGGGATCGGCACCTGCACTTGTTCGGTCACGGTTGCCTGGGCATTTGCAGTACGAATAGCCATGGCGAAGGCCAGGCTCATTATGGTCAGGTATGTTCTTTTCATGGATTTCCTTGGGGTTTTTCTCACTGAGTTCGTTTGATTCACGTCGCGCCGGTGAGCCATCACTGCTTCACGCTCATCAGTGGATCGTGCTGATCTGAGTGCAGTTTTGCGTTGCCTGCTGTGAAGCGTCTATGGGACCTTGGGCCAATACCCCATAGCCCCTGTGGCGCGCGGTCCTACAGTGTTTTATCGCGTTCGAAGGTCCGATCAAAGCAAAGAAGCCATATTCCCGGCTACGCTGATTGGAAATTCCTCCGGTGATGGTGTTGCGCGTCGTTCAGGCCCACGCTCGCGTCCTTGCCATCAAGTTTTTGTAAGACATGAGATATCCTCTCGCGCAGCTTGACGCGACCAAATCTGCATCGCAAGTGGTCAACGATTCCTGGACCCGCGCTGGGGAAAATAATTCTGCGATTGACCGCCGGGCCGCGACTCGGGTGTTCCTCCAATCTATTGGAACGCCTTGGCCGGATCGGACCACAAAAGTGCGATTTCACAGACGTGCTGCCCCCCAGCGCACATTCTTGGGCTGCGAATATTCAACCGCAGTACGACTTTGGTCGTACTGCGTCGCCCCATGATGCTGTAGGGCCACGCTTTACACGCAGAAACGTCTTGGCGACAGAAAATGCGGAGCGACGCACAATGTCTCCGAACGCAGTAACAGCCGCTAACGATCAGTTGATCCCTCCGATGATTTCGACGGAAGGTCAGGCGTCAATATCAAGTCAACACAGCGTCTGAGGGACTCCGAACGTTTTAGCTGCTTCTACTGCATTGACGGCGAAACGATTCCGCTTCCTAAATGCCGAACGATCCGGCACAATTCGTGCCGTGCAGTCTTCTAACCGCTTTCACCCGGGAAAGGCAGGAAATGGATTGCAAGACGCAGTCTAGTTCTCGTTAGGCCCATGCCACCCACCACTGCCGGCAAAGCAATCGATCCTGAGAAGACCGAAGCGATGGCAAACACTGATTCTCGCGTGACGATCCACATGGCGGCGAGCCTCGACGGCTTCATCGCTCGAAGGGACGGGAGCGTCGACTGGATGGAGACTTCAGACGAATTCGCAAACGGGGAGACCATGGACCCAGGATTCATCGAGACCTTCCTCAAGACGATCGACTGCTACGTCATGGGATCGCGCACATATGAGACCGCCTTGAGTTTTGACGCCAAAGGGTTGGGATGGGCGTATGGCGACAAACCCACCTTCGTCCTGACTCATCGCGAGCTGCCGCGGACCCGTGATACCGTCGAGTTCTATTCAGGCGATCTCGCGCAGTTCGTGAATGGGCGGCTGCGGCCCAGGTTCCGTACCATCTGGTTTGTAGGAGGCGGTATGGTCTCCGGAGAATGCATTCGTCTCGGACTAGCCGGCGAAGTTAGCTATTCGATCCTACCGATCTTGATCGGTGAAGGGATCCAATTCTTCGAGAAGTTCGACCGAGACATCCGCCTCCATCTGGCGGAGGTCAAAGCCTACAAGAGCGGGACGGTTGAGCTTTGTTACAAGGTGCGACAATAGGCGGCGGCTTTGGCGGTCTCCTAGTTATCTTACTCGACGCACAGGTCGATACCAGGAACTCAACGAGAACAGCAGCCTACAAGGCTGCTGCCCTCGTTTGTTCTGTCATTCTTTTACCAATCGCCCAGGGCATTCACGCCCATCGGACCAAATCCACCGAACTGCTGAACTTCGATGTGGTGAGGTCCGGCGCCCTCCATCGTGGGTTCGAGAGACTGTCCTGCCATCTGGCCCTGACCTTGCGCAGCCGCCGTCTGGACGGCTGGGTGGCTGGCATACGCCGTCGCGAGCGCCTGCTTATAGGCGTTGAATTGCTTTTGGTGTCCGTAGTAGATCTTGTCTTTCGTTCCAGTCGGAAACACATAGAACAATTTTCCCTTGTATTTCACGGCTGTGACCCTGCCCACAGTGAGTCGACTCACTGCTTGCTGCTGCGTAGGGGTCGTGACCGTTATAGTCCTAAAACCTGATTGCGTGAGTAAGGCCTCCTTCTGGGCCATGACATCGCCTGTACCAGTGGTGGTCTGACACGCTGCTAATAGCGCCAGGACCGCTCCGATACCCGTTAGTGTTAATAGTTTTTTCATGTTTTTCCTTTGTGTGTGTTCTTTGCTTTGTTAGTTCTACAAAAAAATTGGAGCCTGGTTCAAGCATTAAATTTTCAGCGTCGGCCCCTGAACCCGCCGCCGCCGCCACCAAAACGCCCAAAGCCACCGCCTCCAAATCCCCCGCCGCCACCAAAT
>JBARMF010000068.1:0-6557 GCA_049802315.1 Candidatus Udaeobacter sp. | reverse complement strand
TGGCGAAGCGCGGCTTCGGCGACATCGAAGTGAACATGACCGGCGGGTACGATCCGACGGAAACGTCAAAAGATTCGGCATTAATCCAGGCACAATTGGCAACTTACAAAAAGTTTGGAATCGACGCGTTGCTCTGGCCGCGCAACGCCGGTTCGTATCCCGGTTACGTCTTCACCGGCGTACCCCTTAAGCTGGCGGCGGGACATTTCGGACTCGGTCACGGCAGCGGCGCGCATGCGCCGGACGAATATTACATCATCGAATCGGCGAACCCGAAAATACAGGGTTTCGACGGTGCAGTAATGTCGTTCGTCGAATATCTGTACGAGTTGGCGAAGTAATGGTGAGCGACGACTCTTCAACATCGGCGCCGAATACGGAATTCATTTTGTGCTGTAGCCACGCCCTGTGCGCCAGTTTTGCGGTAGGGCGCGTCACTCCGTGCGCGCCGATTGTGAATATCGGACGGCGGGCAGAGGACTGCCCGCCCTACCAAGGCGAACCGGCCACAGGCCGGTGGCTACAATATGAGACCGCGTCGAGATTGATTTGAGACACGAATTTCACGAATTCACACGAAGGAGATCTCTCGCAAATCGTCATCGTAAGATTAGTGAAAATTCGTGTAATCGGTGTCTGGCCGTTAGAGCTACACCAGCTTCGCATCGAGATTGATCTGCGTGCCTGCTAAAGCGACGGAAACCGGGCAGGTCTTTTTTGTCAGCTCGGCCTGTTCGCGAAATTTTGTTTCGTCAATACCCGGGACCTCGGCTTCAGTTTTAAGATCGATCGTGGTGATCTTTGGACCGCCGCCGACCATTTCCAGTTTCACAGTCGCGGTCGTGCTGATTCGTTTCGCTGGATAACCTGCCTTTTCCAGATTTGCCGAGAGCGCCATTGAGTAACAGCCCGCTTCGGCGGCGCCAATGAGCTCCTCCGGATTAGTCCCCTTCCCTTCTTCAAAGCGCGATGAAAATGAATAAGGGCCTTCAAACGCGCCGCTGCCAAGTTTCATCGTTCCCCTGCCCTGCTTCAGTGTGCCTTCCCATACTGCCGATCCAGTTCGTGTTGCCATTGTTTTGTCTCCTTTGGTCGTTTCTCGTGATGCAGGCAATCGTGCCTGCAATTCTGGCAGACAGGATTGTCTGCCTCACTCCACTTAGCGCGGAGGTGGGCGAGCGCAATGCGTTTTCGGAACCAGGGCGTTCGCCGCGGCGAGCGCCTCTACAATCACGCCGCCTCAGGCGCGCCAGCGCCTGTCAACGGCGCACCCTGATCGCGTTTTGTCTCAGCGAGCTGGCGTTGTTTGCGCCCCAGCCAGATGCTAAGCACGCACCAGATTGCTCCCAGCGGAACTGCCACCCAGGAAATCCCGGCCAACCCCAAGCCAAGCCACCGCATTAACGGATAGGACCACGCACCCATTTGGTCGCCCAAGCGGTAACCGAATGTGTCGATCAGGCTCTTGGCTTTGTATTTGTCTTCTCGCCGCAACACGGTGAACAGAACTTCGCGCGCTGGTCGAAGCAGAGCGAAGCCTGCGGCCCGTCGCAAAATTTGGAACGTCGCCAGGACGGTGAGAACGGGGGCGATACCAATCGCAGCAAACCCGATCGCGCTCAAAAGCGGCATGAGCACCAGCGTGATTCCAACTCCAAACCACTTCATTAAACGGCCAGTGAGGAAAATCTGAATCAGCACCGTAATCGTGTTCACCGCGATATCGATGTTCGCCAGGAACGACGTGCGCGCGGCGCGGTCCTGCAGTTGATGTCCTGTGAGATCAGATTGTTGAAAATATGCCCACGTGTTTGTAAGCGTGTAGATCATGAGAAATAAGGCGAGACCAAGTAAGTAGGGAGATCGAGCAATATCCGTCGCGCCCTCCCAGAGTTTGCCCCCAATTGGTTGCTCGCTTCGTTCGTCATGCGTCCGAACATTGGCGGGAAATCGCCGCACGCATTGTGCCGCCATCTCCAACATGACCGCTGTGATGAGAAGGAAGAGTCCGGTGCTCAGCTTTCCGGCAAGCGAACTCGTGACCAAACCACCAACGATTCCGCCAATCGATCCGCCGACAGCAATAAATCCGAAAAGCCGTTTGGCTTGCTCTGGCGTGAAAACGTCAGCCATGAAAGACCAAAACATTGTTGTAGCGAAAAGATTGAAGACGCTGACCCAGATGAAAAATATGGGCGCGAGGATCGTGCGTTCCTGCGCGGCTGGCATCCAGCGCATGAGGAGAAAGAACGCGAAGAGGTTCGCGATGGCGAAACGGTACGCGATCGGAATAAATCGTCGCCGCGACATACGCGCGACGATCGTGGCATAAAGCGCGTTCGCGATCAGCATCCCGGTCAGCGTTCCGGTGTACATCCAGGGTAGATTTTCAACGCCGCGATCGGCGCCGATTTCATCGCGAATCGGGCGAATGACGTAATACCCACCGAGAACGACAAAGTTAAAAACGAACGCCAGAAGTAGCGCGTGAAGTTCGTTCGCCTTTACGTCAACGATTTTCGAAAAAAGGTTTCTCATATGGTAGGGACGCCGCGCTGCGGCGTCCCGGACATCGCAGCGCGATATCCCTACCCCTTCTTTTTCTTCCACGCGGCAAGCACTTCCGCTTCGCGCTCTGGCGAAAGACCAGCTTTCGGATGCGCTTGTCGCTCCGGCGGCAGCGACTTGAACCAGGCGAGCGTGTCGCGTGCGGTGACGTCGAGCGGTCGAAACGTCAGGCCCTTGCTTAACGCGCGACTAATGTTCGTTCGCGCAACCGCATCATCTTTCCCAGTCCACACCGGCATGTCCGACCAGGGCTGCACTTTTTGCTCAGTCAGAAATCCTTCGCTTACCCAGGTAAACTTCGCATCCGACTTCAGGGCCCCTTTGATTCCGTCTAGCATCCCGCCGATGCCGAGGGGTTTGGCAGGTCCGGTCGCGTTGTAAATTCCCGTCTCACGGTTCTCGGCCATGCGAATGGTCCATTCAGCAAGATCACGCGCATCGATGAACTGGACGGGATCGTTTGGCTTTCCAGGCGCCAGCACGTCTCCGGCACGATCGATGCGCACAGGCCAATACGTAAAGCGGTCGCTCTCGTCGCGCGGGCCGACGATAAGTCCCGGGCGAATAATCAAGGTTTTACCGGGAAACCATTTCTCAGCTTCGCGTTCTGAGAGCGCCTTTAGCGGCCCATAGGTTTTGAATCCGGATGCGCGCACCGCTTCAATCGTCTCCTTGTACGGATCTGCACCTTCGTATTTTTCTGTCGCCGCATTTTCATCAGCGCCCTGTTTCGCCTCGCCGTAAACGGAAATGGTCGAAATGAACACGTAACGATCAACATTTCCTTTGAGTACTTGCGCCACATCGCGCACCCAGGCAGGCAGCATCGTCGGGTTGTCGATCACGACATCCCATTGCCGGTTTTTCAGGGCGTCAAGGTTACCGTTACGGTCACCAACAAGCTGCTCGACTTCAGCGGGCAATTCGCCGGGATGCGTTTTACCCCGGTTAAATGTGGTCACCTTATGGCCGCGACTCAGCGCATATTTCACCTGATATGGGCCAGTGAACCCGGTGCCGCCGAGTATGAGTATGCGCATCGGAGTTGGTGTCTTCTCTGCAAATAAAGATGTTGGAGTTACTCGTGAAACAAGCGCGCTCGCGGTGGATATTTTGATGAAACGACGGCGATCCATAGAGGCATATAACGCCTGTGGGGCATCTGTGCCAGATGCCGTTGGCGTTTCACAGAAACGCCCTACAGTGCGCTTTGTGACGCGACGTGACGCTGCGAAAATCATTGGTACTGCTGCGGCGGGTCTAATCCTGCCAACCGATGCATCGCGGGGCCAGGCGAAAGGCGAATCATCAGCGATGCTGACCCGCCTTATTCCTTCCTCTGGCGAGAAATTACCGGTGATCGGCCTCGGAACGTGGAGGGCGTTCGATGTCGAGCTTAGCGCGGATATCCGAAGGCAGCTCGCAGAGGTTCTCTCGCTGTTTGTGAAGCTTGGCGGCCGTGTGCTTGATTCCTCGCCGATGTACGGACGCGCCGAGGAGGTGATCGGCGCTCTCACTTCTGCACCTGGCATTCGCGAGAAACTGTTTCTTGCGACCAAAGTTTGGACCAGGGGCAAGCAGAGCGGAATTCAGTCAATGGAACGTTCCATGTCACTTTTGCACACGAACCGAATCGATCTGATGCAGGTGCATAATCTCGTCGACGTGAACACACAACTCGCAACCCTGCAGGACTGGAAACACCAGGGCCGCATTCGCTACACTGGAATCACGCATTACGAGTCCGGAGCTTTGGGCGAAATCGAAAAACTAATGCGGAGCCAGAAGTTCGATTTCCTCCAGATCAATTATTCGCTGATGGAACCCGAAGCCGAGGAACGCATTCTGCCGTTAGCACAGGAGCGCGGCGTCGCCGTGATCGCGAATCGGCCATTAGGATCCGGCGATCTGTTCGGCAAAGTGCGTTCGAAACCGCTGCCGGATTGGGCGGCGGAATTTGATTGCCGCTCATGGGCGCAATTCTTTTTGAAATGGATTGTGGCAAATCCCGCCGTCACCTGCACGATCCCCGCGACGGATAAACCGCGTCACCTCGAAGATAATATGCAGGGCGGAATTGGACGGTTACCCGATGGAAAATTGCGCCGCCGGATGGCAGAATTGGTCTCATCTTTTTAGGTCTGCGACGACCCTCGTACATCCCGGGTAAGTCAAATTAAAAAGTTTTCCTTTGCTAAAAAAAATCGGTTGCGGCCATGACCGACATACCCGATAGATCGCCGCTTTATGCCAAAACTTCTCACTCTCACCTTTGTTATCCTGGGATACGCGGCAATTTGCCCGCATCCCGCGATGGCGCTGCGACTGTCGGCGCCGACCCCAAAATTCAATTACACCGATGCCTCCGGCAAAAAACAATCGGTCGACGTCGTGGACCAGTATTACCCGAAGAAGATCGTCCAGCCGATTGCCAAGGCAGATGCGCAGATCGATCCGAAATTGCGCCGGGCCGCCACCATCGCTGAGGAGCGCGCACGGGCGCACTCGCTGCGCAAGTGCTGGTGTTTCGTTAAGGAAGCGCTTGTTGCTTCCGGCGTAGTGAAATCGCGGCCGCAAACACCCCTTGCGAAGCAAGCCGGCCAGGAGCTGGTGAACAATTACGGATTCAAAAAACTGCCTGTCTCAAATCCGTACGAGGCGCCTGTAGGGTCCGTGTTGGTCTACGACGCCAAGCGCGCCGCCGGTCATGTGGAGATCCGGACCGAGACTGGATTTGTTAGCGATTTTCGCTCTGCGACGCCATCGCGGCGGCCGTTGATTGGCGTTTTCGCGAAGAGTTAGGGCGCCGCTGTTCGCGCAACCACGCTAAGACCAGCTGAATCCATTTTCGCTGGTCAAGTCGCTGATAGCGCGAGAACCTTTGCGGATGGCTGAGCCCATCCGCATCGCCATGTGGTCTGGTCCGCGAAATATTTCGACGGCCATGATGCGCTCGTGGGGTAATCGAGACGACACTGTCGTTATCGATGAGCCGTTTTACGCCTATTACCTAAAAGTGACGGGCATAGAACATCCCGGTGCGGACGAAGTAATGGCAACCAGCGAAACCGATTGGCGAAAAATCGTTGCACACCTCACCGGGCCGATCGCCGACGGCAAGCGGATCTTTTTTCAGAAACAGATGACACACCATCTGTTGCCTGAAATAGATCGCGAATGGCTCGAGCTTGTGACTAATTGTTTTCTAATTCGCGACCCACGCGAAGTGATCAGTTCCTACATTAAAAAGCGAGAAGACCCCGCGCTCGAGGACCTCGGTTTCGTGCAGCAGGCAGAAATTTTTGATTTCGTCCGAACCCGTACGAATGCCGTTCCGCCCGTTATTGATGCCAGGGATGTGCTGCAAAATCCGGAGGCGACGCTACGATTGGTCTGCGAAGCGGTCGGCGTCGACTTTAGTAAATCAATGCTTTCGTGGCCATCAGGCTTGCGTGACACCGACGGCATTTGGGCCAGGCATTGGTATGGCGAGGTGGCAAAAACGACCTCGTTTCAGCCGTGTCATCCGTCGCCCAGCGATGTTCCGGCGCGATTGCATGGGATCTATCAGCAATGCTCTGAATACTATCAGCGGCTTTATGCGTATCGACTGTGTTGAACGGAGACTGCTGGGCGTTTGACACAAACGCCCCTGCAACAAACCAATCTGCGTGATCCGCGTGATCCCGAGTTAAGTCTATGCTTCAAAAATTCGACGAGCGAAACCGCAACCTGATCGTAAATGTTAACGGAGAGTTGCTCCATCGCGACAAGGCAGGGATCAGCGTGTTCGACTCGGCGGTGCAAGGCGGTGACGCGGTCTGGGAAGGACTGCGGCTTTACAATGGCCGGATTTTCAAATTACACGAGCACCTCGATCGCCTTGAACGTTCAGCCCGCGCGCTTTCGTTTGAGGAAATTCCGACACGCGAAAAAATAATCGACGAAATCAAACGCACGCTCGCTGCAAATAAAATGCGGGACGGCGC
>JBARMF010000067.1:0-7584 GCA_049802315.1 Candidatus Udaeobacter sp. | reverse complement strand
TTTGAAGACCATGAAACCCACACCGACCGCAGACGATTCGCGCGCGATCAACGATGTGCGCGGCGCATGTCTGGTTATGGCCGGGGCAGGCATGTGCAACGGCGGTCGTATCCTTCATCACCTCAGGGCGAACCTTTGGAAGCCGAGCACTCATGTGCTAATCGTCGGTTATCAGGGTCAGGGATCGCTCGGCCGAAGCCTTGTGGATGGCGAGAAGGAAGTGAAAATTTTTGGAGAAAAAATCGCGGTGAAGGCGCCGATTCATACCCTCGGCGGCTTCAGCGCGCACGCGGGGCAAACCGATCTCATGCGCTGGTTCGATGTGATCGCGCCGAGCAAGCCGCGCGTGGTATTGACCCATGGCGAAGACGACCAGCGCGCTGCGCTTGCCAGACTTATTCAACAGCGCCACCAGTTACCATCGAACTTGCCGAAGATGGGCGAAGTTATTGAACTTTAGTCAGCGACATCAACTAAGGAAAACGTTATGGCATTCGAGAAATTTGATCTTGAGAACCTGGATAAGGAGCGGCGCAAAGCCGTCGCAAACTCAATTCGTACAATGAGCGTCGACGAACTCAAGGCGCTCGGAAACGAAATCTTTCGTTACGCAGACGATCCCTGGCGGGAGAAGTTCTTCACCTTCATTGCTGAGAATCCCGGCTCCACTTTTCATCACGCAGTGATGAGCGACGGCGTCAACATCGTTTACTGCCGCGATCAAGATAAGGGCATGTGGTTCCTGCCGGGGAGCGGCATGGGACCATTGCAAGCCACGGGCCGGAAGATGATGACCGAAATAATCCGAGGAAAGCGTTGAGGACACCGCCGAGCCGAATGAACGGCTGCTGTGTCGCGGTATTCTGTTCTGGCGTTCCGATTTTTCCAACCACAACATGAGCAAGCAAAAATCATCGTTCGGACAATCAGACATCGTTCGCCTCAGCGACGAAGATGCGGCCACCGAACTTCTTGAGCGCGCAGTAACCGGCCTGTGGGAAGTCGTTAACGAGTTGACGCGGTTTCGCCGCACCACTCGTCAAAATTATCGCGTGACTATCTTCGGTTCCGCGCGGCTTAAATCCGGCACGCCTGCGTACGACGGAGTGAGACAACTCGCTGCCGAACTTACGAAGATGGGTTGCGATATTATCAGCGGCGGCGGCCCTGGCCTGATGCAAGCCGCAAATGAAGGCGCGCAGTCAATCGAGAAGGCAACACATCGCTCGGTAGGCATCCGCGTAGAGTTGCCGTTCGAGCAGGAGGTCAACCCATTCGTCGGCCAGGCCTACGAACACCGCACATTTTTTTCGCGACTACACCATTTTATGATCATCTCCGACGCGTTCGTGGTCGTTCCAGGCGGTATCGGAACTCTGTTGGAGTTGTCGCTGGCATGGCAACTCCTCCAAGTCCGCAAGCTTTACAACACGCCTCTCATTCTGGTGGGAAAAATGTGGACCGAACTCGTCGAATGGGGACGCCGCTCGATGCTCCAGAAAGGCAACGAACTCGCCAGCGAAATCGATTTCACCATCCCGCACTGCGTAAACACGATCGAAGAATGCGTCGCGCTGATCCGTAAAAATCGCGCCGCCTGGCTCGACGCGCAGAAGACTCCGTAAAGGGGCGTGGCCGCGTAAAACAAATCTACGCGGCTTTACGCTCTCACCGCTCTCAACCCTCAACTATTCACTAATCACGAATCACTGTTCACTTCTCCGATACCGCCGCCGTGCCTCCTGGTTTCCTGATTAGCTTCTCAGCTCTGGTTGGGCGAATTGACAGCGATCTGCCGTAAAACATAGTATTACGCCATGACGAAGACCATCACCAAAGTCGGAAACTCTCAGGGGATCATCTTCGATACTGCTTTGATGGATCTCGCGCGCGTTAAAGTCGGAGACAAAGTGAACGTCACCGTTCACCCAGGCGGCTCAATCGTTTTGACGCCAATCCATCCCATGATTGACCCGGATACAGCGACCAAAACGGCAAAGCGTTTGATCAAAAAGAACGCTGCGCTTTTTAAGCGTTTGTCTTGAACAAGTCGTTCAAGCACCTGACGGTCGAAGCCGTGAAAGCGATTCATCGCGAAGTGCTCGCCGCCCATGGCGGCGCGGCTGGAATTCGCGATGAGACACTCCTTGAATCTGCCGTGGCTGCGCCGCAGGCATCGATGATGGGCCAACCTCTCATTTCGGATCCAATCGAAATCGCAGCGGCATATCTTTTTTACATTTGTAAAAACCACGCGTTCGTTGATGGCAACAAACGAACCGCACTCGCGGCGTGCCTCGTTTTTCTGGAAGAGAACGGTCCTTTATCCGACAGGAAATTGCCGGTCGACGATTGGGAGCAGTTCGTTCTCGACGTCGCGGCGAGCAAAATCGATCGTGACGCGACCACTCGCCGGCTTCGCAAACTGCTCAAGAAATCCCGAAGAGGCTGAGCTCCGCCTGTCCTCTGAGATTTGACATCCGACTTCTGATCTCTGCCTTCTTAGTTCTTACTTCATCCTTTCTTTGGTTTCTGCTATTCCCTCGCTTCTCATCGAAAAAGCTTCGGCTAGGTTGGACGCTGCGCATGGGGTTGGCTTTGAGACTCGAATTACCAGCAATGCGAGCGAACTCTTGGAAGGATGAGCGCTAGACGGAAATCGACCTCCTCGCGAATTGTGCAACAGCCTGCTGCACAATTCTATGACCGCTTCGTCGAGTCGATCAAAGAACGCATCCGAACAGCCCAAATCAAGGCCGCACTCGCAGCCAATGCCCAGCTTATCCTGCATTATTGGGAGATTGGGCGCGATATCCTGCCAGCCAGAAGCGGGAAGGCTGGGGTGCAAAGGTGATCGACCGTCTTGCCGCCGATCTTCAACGGGAGTTTCCGAAACTGTCCGGTTACTCCGCGCGCAATCTCAAATATATGCGCGCCTTCGCTGAAGCGTGGCCGGATTCCGAAATTGTGCAACAGCTTGCTGCACAAATTCCGTGGGGACAGAATTGTGTCCTGCTTGATCGCTTGAAGGACGCGGAAACAGGCGCGTTTTACATCCGGAAAACGGTCGAGAACGGGTGGTCGCGGAGCGTCCTCATTCACCAACTCGATACCAGCTTGCACCAGCGGCTGGGCAAAGCTCCGTCAAACTTCGCCTTGTCCCGTCGTAGCGAGTTGAAGCCCGCTCACTGCCTACGTTGACCTCGCGGTGTAACCGGCCATGTCGCTCATCCCAGTCGCTCCATTCAAGTCGGCAGCCAGCAACATTGAAATTCGTTCGTTGCCCAACTCGCTCATCGCTACCCTCGCGACTTTGCCTTGATCACTCGCAATGCCTCGTGCTCGCGCCACCTGCCCTAGCTGCGTTGCCGTCTACCCGCGCGATTGAAACTCGTTCCCTTCCCATGTCACCCGCTGCTACCCATCGCGGCTTTGCCTTCTATGTCGCTTTCCCCAAAAGCTCCATTCCCTCACTCCTGACGTGTTCTATGTCGCTGACCCCGTCAGCTCCGTTCTCTCTCAGGTGTTCCGCTGATGATGTTCCGGGAATGAGCAGAATGTGCCGTGAATGACGAGAGCCGAATGTCGAATGACGAACGAAGCGGCGAAGACAGGCGCCAATGGGGTGCTCAAGTTGAAATTCGCTCGCTGCCCGCGTTCGCTCACCGCTTCCCTCGCAGCTTTACCTTCTATGCTTGGCGCGCCGTAGCCTCGGCGAAGGTGGGTCGCTCACCCCATTCGCTCCATTGGCTTGCCATTTAAAGGAGCAGGATAACGCCGCAGTCAGCGACAGCTCCGAAATTCTTCGCGGGCAGGCAGGATACAGTTAGAACCCAGGCGACACGCCTGCGCCTACAACTTTGCGGTCGCCGCTCGCCACAGCGAGCAAGCTGTGACCGCACTTACCCGCCTTCATAACGGAAATTGCGGGACTACGGCGGCGCAAGCAGTAACCACTCATGCATCGTAACCGGCTTATGATGGCGAACATCGGCGGTCCGCACACGGCCGCCACAGATGCAAATCGGCGGGACAATCGCAAAGTGCTTTGGCAAGCTTGGGCACAAATGAAGTTGCCGAGTGCGAGCCAGTTGATCGTGGAGCGCGACAAGATTTCGGAGTATCTGCTCAATCCTCTACATCGTTACGGAGCAGCAAAGGAACGGTTCTTCACGATGTTTGGCTTTCGAGCGGATAGCTGGCAAATTTTAGCCGAGGCGCTACGCGAGCATGGCCGAACTCATGATATCGTCCGAGAGCACGAGACCGGTTTTGGTATGCGCTATATCGTGGAAGGAGAATTGAATACGCCTCTCGGTCGTCGTCCTCGTGTGCGCACGGTTTGGCAATTCGACGAGGGGACAATTGCACCTCGATTGATCACAACCTATCCTCTGGAGAATTCATGACCATCAAGGAACACGATTGTGTTGTGCTGACGGCCGACTTGCCAAAAGAAGGCTTGGAGGCGGGCGATGTTGGCACCGTAGTTCACATCCACGGGAGCGGTGCCGCGTATGAAGTGGAGTTCATGACGTTCGCCGGCAAAACCATCGCCATCGCAACCGTGGAAGCATCGGATGTCCGCCCTGTTGGCGAACGGGACGTGAGCCACGTGCGAGAATTGCAGTCAGCTTGATTGCGTTCTTTTTGCGTCTCAACGTTTAACATCAATTTTCCTTAGGCCCTGTAGCTTCGAAGCACGCGCCAGGGAACCGTTCCGCCTTCGTTGAGCCTACGGCGCGACAGATGAAGGACATTAACCACTCCAGCGATTGGTGCTCGCCGATGATCGTTGATTGCGTTACGTTTCGACTATGAGCGCTGACGATCTCAAAGGCATCGTTCATTCCGATCCCGAAATCATAGGCGGCACGCCGGTGTTTGTCGGAACGCGTGTTCCATTGCAGAACCTGATCGATTCCCTGGAAGGTGGCGAATCGATCGAAGATTTCCTCGACGGGTTTCCTTCCGTGAAACGCGAACAGGTGATCGCAGTGATTGAGGCCGCCAAGCTGCGAATGCTCGAAACGGTGTGAGAGTGCTCATCGATGAGTGCCTCAACTGGCGGCTCGGCCGCGCACTACGTGGCCGTGTTTGCACGTCGGTGCAGCGCATGGGCTGGAGCGGAATTAAGAATGGTGAGTTGCTGGACAAGATGCGGCAGGAGCGGTTCGACGTTTTCATCACAGGCGATCGAAATTTGCAGTTCCAGCAACACCTTCCGGCCGCGCGTCTGGCGGTTGTAGTCCTTCGAACCGGAAGCACATCGAATCCCTCCTGAGCTACAGCGCGATCCTCTAGGACTTTGGTCCGATTGGATAATGCAGCCGTTTCCGGTCAAATTGTGTGGATCTGCAACTCGATACCAATGAATACGACGAATCCTGCCGCGTTTACTCTTAACGAACACGGTCTCGCTGTTACCGAGGTTCACCGCAACCTTCCGCCGAGCGCGCTCTACGAGCACGCGATTCGTCACGAGAAGGACGCGAGTATCGCGGAGAACGGCGCGCTCGTGGCCTACTCCGGCGTCAAGACTGGGCGTTCGCCAAAGGACAAGCGCGTGGTTGAGCATGCCGCTTCGAAAAACGACGTCTGGTGGGGACCGGTGAATATTCCGTGCGACGAGCACACGTTCCAAATCAATCGCCAGCGCGCGCTTGACTATCTCAACACGTGCGAGCGGCTTTATTGTTTCGACGGCTTCGCAGGCTGGGATCCGAAACATCGCATCAAGGTTCGAGTCATCTGCTCGCGGCCATATCACGCACTCTTCATGCACACCATGTTAATCCGTCCGACGCATGAGGAACTCGCCAGCTTTGGGACACCGGACCTCGTCATCTACAACGCGGGCGCATTTCCGGCCAATCGCCTAACGACTGGAATGGGCTCGACCACTAGCATCGATCTCAGCCTCGAGGACAAGGAACTTGTTATCCTTGGCACCGAATACGCGGGCGAGATGAAGAAAGGCGTCTTTACCGTGGCCAATTACTTTTCACCAAAGCGCGGGTTGCTCTCGATGCATTGTTCTGCCACTGCGGATAAGAAAACCGGTGTGTCGTCGCTGCTTTTCGGTCTTAGCGGCACGGGAAAAACCACGCTGTCGGCCGATCCGAAGCGTCATCTCATTGGCGACGACGAACACGTTTGGAGCGATGACGGCATCTTCAACATCGAAGGCGGCTGCTACGCGAAGGCGATCAATCTCACGCCAGAAAACGAGCCGGACATCTTTCAGGCGTTGCGCTTCGGCGCTGTGCTCGAGAACGTCGTGCTCGATGAAGATCGCGACGTCGATTATACCGACACGAGCATCACGGAGAACACTCGTGGAGCGTATCCGATCGAGTTCATCCAGAACGCGAAAATCCCCTGCGTGGCCGGCCATCCTACCGACATAATCTTTCTCACCTGCGATGCGTTCGGCGTGTTGCCGCCGGTCAGCGCGCTGTCGCCGGCGCATGCGATGTATCATTTCATCAGCGGCTACACGGCCAAGGTCGCGGGGACAGAGATGGGAGTGACGGAGCCACAGGCGACGTTTTCACCCTGCTTCGGCGGACCGTTTCTCGTCTGGCACCCGAGCAAATACGCGGAGCTGCTTGCGGAAAAGATGCGGAAACACAAGGCACGGGTCTGGCTGGTCAATACTGGTTGGGCCGGCGGCGCTTACGGCACCGGCAAACGCATCAGCCTCAAAAATACGCGCGCGATCATCGACGCCATTCACAGCGGCGCTCTGGCAAAGGCGAAAACGGAGCGCGATCCAATATTCGGTTTCGAGATCGTCACTGAATGCCCCGGCGTGCCTGCGGAAATTCTGCGCCCGCGCGAAAACTGGGCCGATAAATCTGCTTACGACGCCACCGCGAAAAAGCTCGCCGCTCTGTTCAACAAAAATTTTGAGACCTACGCCGCAGGCGCGAGCGCCGAGGTGCAGGCTGCGGCGCCTGTGGCTTGACTTATTTCTTTCGTTGAACTGACTGGTCGTATGGTCTCTCTGCGGGCGCCGCTCTCGGGTGTTGTTTGGCCGCTCGAACGGATTCCCGATCCAGTCTTCGCGCAGAAGATGGTTGGGGATGGCGCGTCGATCGATCCAATCGACGCTATGCTCGTCGCGCCATGCGATGGTGACGTGCTATCGCTGCACCCGGCCGGGCATGCGGTAACGCTGCGCACGGCGGAAGGCGCAGAGATTCTGCTGCACATCGGGATCGATACCGTGGCGCTGAAAGGCCAGGGCTTTCATCCGATGGTCAGCGCTGGTGAAACCGTGCGCGTTGGTGCGCCGCTGATTTCGTTCGATCTCGATTATCTCGCCACTCACGCAAAGAGCCTGCTCACCCAGGTTGTCATCACGAACAGCCATGGCCTAACGAACTGGGAACGCGCCACCGGACAAGTCGTGGCAGGAAAGGATTTGCTCTTCAGCGTCGATTTTGTCGCGCCGGAAAAAGGCGGCGCGACGGAAGCTGCGGAAACGATCACCTCGGATGCAATCGCGATTCCGAATCCGACCGGATTGCACGCGCGACCCGCGGCGGTGCTGGCGAGTCTCGCGAAAGGCTTTCGGTC
>JBARMF010000066.1:0-3552 GCA_049802315.1 Candidatus Udaeobacter sp. | reverse complement strand
CGATCGCTTCCTCAAAGCGGCCAAGCTTCATCAGCGCCATCCCGAGCGCGTGCCAGCCATCGAAAAAATCGGGATCAAGCTCCACGCATCGCCGATATTTCTCGGCCGCGCTGGCCAAATCTCCAATGGCAACGTCGCCGCTGGCATCGTCAAAAATCTCGTCGGGCGTTGCCATTTATCTTCTTCTCGCACGAACACAACGGTCACAAAGAATACGGACATCAAATTGCAAATCGGCGAAAACTTCCTCTCCTTCGCGCGTTTTTGTGTGAGCCCTAGGTTTTCTTGAATTCCAAGCCCGCCGCTTGTTGCCGGTCGTGCAACCATTCCACAACAACAATACGCTCCTTGTTATCAAGAATTCTCTTTGCGAAGGCGGCTTTTTTCTCACCGGCGTCTCCTAGAGGCTCTCGTTTCTCCAAGACCGCAATGAGTCCATCCGTACCAGATGGCATAAAGTCAGTCACGTCACCGGGATTCAGCAAAGCCACTGCGTCTTTAATCGTGGAAAGCTCAGGCGACTCTTTTTTGTGCGCGTCGCCTTCGGATTTCTCTAATTCTTCGTCGATCAATGAAAACGCCGCGAGCTTCTCGGGTTTTACCCCAGCTTTTTCGATAACGGGTTCCGGCGGTTGACCAGATTTTTTTGCTTCTCGAAGTTGTTGCACGATTTCGGCGCCCTTGGTCGACATTAACTCGCGTGTCCGCGTCTTCTTCAGCGCATCCACGATTTTCGGCTTCGCTTCTTCGAGATCGAGCGGTCGCGCATCGGTCTTGCCGGTCAAATGCAAGATGTAAAATCCGTCCGTTACCTGAACGGCATCGCTGTGCGGCTCCTGCACCGTCAGCTTGAAAGCGGCCGCGACAAGCTGCTGATCCCCTTTCAACTGCGGATCAGGCTCCGCAGCAGTGAATTCACCGGTCTCGTGCACTGGCAGTTGAGATTTCGCTGCCGCCTGTTTGAAATCCGCGCCCTTTTCCAGCAGCGCCTGCGTGAAATCGGTCGCGCGATCGGCCAGTTTCTGTAACGCCTCAATCCGTGCTTTGCCCGACAACTTCTTCTCCTCCTCATTTAGCGTCAGTTGAACAAACTCGACCTTGCGTTTCTCGTCACTTCTCAGCTCCCCTTTGTGCGCATCGTAATATTTCTGCACATCTTCGTCGGTAATCTTGACGTCCTTGTCGAAATCGGCGGACCGAAACCGAATCAAGCTCACATAGAGTTTGTCGTAGCCGCGCTGAAAATTTTCATCCAGCTCGCTCTTGGGAAGCGAAACGCCGGCGGCCAGAAGTTTTTGGATTTCGCTTAGGCAAATTTGATCGCGCACAAGTTGTTCGATGTGCTCTTCAGACAGACCGAGCGGCGCGAGCCCGTTTTGCACAAGTTCGTTGAACTTGTTGATGTCGAAGCCGGAATCGCCATGGAAAGCCGGCAGCTTTCGCACGGCATCGGCAATCTCCGACGTGCTGGGGCGTACTCCCAGCCGTTCCGATTCGTGCCGGAGGACAAGCAGATTGACGATGAATTGGACCGCGCCCTGATTCTGATCCATCCCCGCTCCTGCCGTCATTGTTCCCACAAAATCAGACATGCCAAGGATCTGCGCCAGATTGAGCAGCCGTGCAGATTGTTGCGCTTCCAGCATCGAAACATTCCGATCATAGATGCGCGCAAACTGGTCTCTGCCTATCGCGCCGTAATCCGGGCGTTGCACGAAATAGAAAACGAAGGGAATCGCCAGGATCGCGATCACGATCATGAGCCAGTCCCGGTGCCTGCGCAGTAACTTCATCATAGCGGACGAAGATTAGCGGTGGCGATTGCCCGCTGCAAATGCGGGAAATCCCAAAACCCAAGCTCCAATGCCCAGGCAAATCTTAAACCCCAAAGTTTCAAATCAATTGCGCTCTGATCGTTTGGGACTTGGCCTGTTGAAATTTGTTTGGGATTTGGGTTTTGGAATTTGGAATTTTGGCCGAGCAGCTTCTGCCGTTTCTTGAATGATCTCCCACCCCTTGCGCAAGTGTTCTTCCGTGGTGAGCACGTTGCCGAGGCCGATCCTCATTACCGTTCGGCCGCGCAATTTTGTCTGCGTGAGATACGCGCGTCCCGACGCGTTGATTCGCTCTACGATGTCGCTGTTCAATCGGTCGAGCTTCTTTTCACTGGTAGGGACGCCGCGCTGCGGCGTCCGGTCGGCGCAGCGCGCCGACCCTACCCACCGAAAACAGACTACGCCCATGCTGGGTTGCGCAGATAACTCGAAGCGATTGTCCTTCTTGATCCAGTCGACGAGCAGGTTCGCCAGACGAATTTGTTCGCACAGGCGACCAACAACTCCCACCCGGCCTAACGAGCGCCAAATCACCCAAGCTTTGAGCGCGCGGAATCGCCGACCGAGTTGGATCCCGTAATCCATATAGTTCTTCTCGGTCTCAACCGTGTCACCACGCAAATATTCCGGCACAAGGCTGAATACGCACCGCAATCGTTCGAGATCGCGCACATAAAGCACGCTGAAATCGAGAGGCACAAAGACTGTTTTGTGCGGATTGATCACGATTGAATCTGCCAGCTCCCAACCTTTCCTGATCCATTCGTACTCCGGCACCATCGCGAATCCACCACCGTAAGCGGCGTCGACGTGCAGCCAGATTTTTTCTTCGCGGCAAAGATTGCCGATGTCGCGAACGTTATCGACGCTTGCAGTTGATGTCGTTCCCACCGTGGCGACAACCGCCATGGGCTGAAGACCGTTGCGCCGGTCTTCTGCGATTGTTAGGCCTAACGAGTTTACGTCCATTCGGAATTGAGCGTCGCTTGAAATGCGAATCACGTTTTCTTCACCCACGCCAAGGGCGATGGCGGCCTTCTCCGCCGAGCTGTGGGCCTGATCGGAGGTGTAGATGCGAAACCGCGGCGCGCTCGCGCCGATCAGCCCGTATTTGCGCACCGAACGTGACGCAGGCAATTCTACCTGCGTGTTCTGGAGCCCCTTAGTAAGGCAGACACGATTGTCTGCCTCACGCGCGGCTTCTTCGCGCGCGACCGCAAGCGCGTGCATAACGCCGACCGACGCTGTGTCGTAAACTACGCCATCGAATTCGTCAGATATACCGACCCATTGCCGCAGCCAGTCGACCACAACTGTTTCAAGCTCGGTGGCGGCAGGACACGTGCGCCATGTCATCGCGTTCACGTTTAGCGGCGCAGTTAGAATTTCGCCCAGAATTCCCGGCGCGGTGCTCGTCCAGCCGAAGTAACCGAGAAACATCGGGTGACTCCAATGCACCATGCCGGGAACGATGATGTTATCGACGTCGTTGAGAATTCTCTCGAACGGCTCGCTTTCCTCTGGTGCACGCCTTGGGAGCTGCTGGCGAACAGCGCCGGGTTCGTCGTTAGGCGCAACGCGCAGTCTTTCGATGTTTTCGCGAAAATCCGCAATCCAGTCCGCGAGTTCGTGCAACTGTTTACGGAATTCCTCCGGAGGAATGTCGCCGAGTGATTGTGAACTCATTGGTGATGCAGGCAATCCTGCCTGCAAGCAT
>JBARMF010000065.1:0-2694 GCA_049802315.1 Candidatus Udaeobacter sp. | reverse complement strand
TCGACAGTGTGAGGCACTTTCAGTTCCAGGACCATGATTGTGATGATGATGGCAAGCACTCCGTCACTGAACGCTTCGAGCCGGGTTGTTTTCATCCTGTGTCACGCTGATGCGCTTCGCGGGATCGGGGATGATTCGCTGCGCGAAGCAGGATGCCCTCCGAAGCTTCAGCGAAGGAGGGCCAGTGTATTACGTGTATCTTATTGAGAGTCTTTCTGCGCAAAGGGAACGCTACGTGGGAATGACCACAGATCTCAAACAGCGTCTCCGAGAACACGATCAAGGGAAATCTTCTCATACTAAAAAGTTTAGCCCATGGAAGCTAATCACTTATGTCGCGTTCACTGATCACGCCAAGGCAGAAGCTTTTGAGCGTTATCTAAAATCCGGTTCAGGTCATGCATTCGCTGGAAAGCGCCTATGGTGATTGGCTACTCAAAGTTTTTCGCGTATTGATTTGTTCAAGACTCCAAGCCAATGGCGCGCTGCTTCAACATCCTCATTCGTTAGGCCGTGACCAGCATTGAAGAAATGAATCGTCACGTCCGCGTCGGCGCGGCGGAGAAGCTCTACAAGACGTTGGACCTCGGATGGGGGAATAATCGGATCCTGATCACCCGCGCCGATCCAAACGCGCACAGATGAAAGATCGGGTAATGTGTCCGGAATCAGTGGCACCATGGCGCGAAATAGAATCGCGGTCTGCATAATTTCCGGACGAAGCAGTAGCATGCTTGCAGCGATGTTTGCGCCGTTAGAATAACCGACGGCAACTAACTGATCGCTGGAGAATCCGTAATGTTGAGCTGCCGCTGCAACAAAGTCCGCCAGTTCGTTTGTGCGGTATTTTAAGTCTTCGAGATCGAATACACCTTCGGCCAATCGTCGGAAGAACCGTGGCATTCCATTTTCGAGCACCTTGCCGCGTGGACTGAGCAACGCAGCATTCGGATCAAGCTCTCGCCCAAGCGGAATCAGATCACGTTCGTTTCCACCTGTGCCATGCAGAAGCAAAAGTGTCCGTGACGAGCTGCCGGGAACGAATTCGTGAATGAAATCAGTGCTCATGATTCACGCGGCACTCCAAGGAACGACGGCTTGGGCAGCCGTCGACCTAAACATGACGGCTGGGAAGACGGCCTCATGCGAGCATAGCGGTGAATCCTGCCTTGCGAAAGTGCACGTCCGTTGTAAGGGCGTTGCGGATGCTACGCTCTTTCATCAAGCAAAAACTAATGCAGTCCACGAACGAATAGCCCTGCTTGGCTTGCTGTCGGATCAGCGCTTTGGCAGCCTGCAGCAGCGTATCGTCTGGGTTCACCAGCAACAGGGCGGCACTGGACTCAACGTAATTAAGAAACCGCGCTACGAGGTGGGGACGCTTGCGCGCTACCAGCAACGTGCAGGTCTCGCCCACTACCCATTCCGTGCTCACTGGCCGGATTTTCTTCCGCTGCGCCTCAATCCAAGCCACTGCCTTGTCATGAACAGGGTCCCGGTCGTTTACAAGCGCGAAGAAACCGCTTGTGTCGAAGAAGATGTCATTTGCCATAGATCGCCGCGTCGATCTGCGCATTCGTTAACGGACCAATCGGCTCGGCTAGTTCATGCAAACGGAAAATGGGATCATCCTCGGGAATCTCGGGCTCGGTCTGGAGTGGCACAATGCGGGCCAGCGGCCGATTACGGTAAGTCAGTGTCAGTGCCCGGCCCGCTTTTACCGCCCGCAGCACACGATCGAATTGAAACCGCATCTCGTGAGTCGAAATAGTCTGTCCCGACCGGTTGTTGCCTGATGCTTTCATTATGTTCAGTATTATGTTTTCACCGCAAAGTCAAGGCCGCTGTTCCAGCCCTCTCATGATTTAGCGGGCACCTGTATCGGTGGGAGAATTTCTTCAATCTGCGAGCGCGCAGATTCCATCCAGGGAGGGAGGCATAAGTGCGTGCCGAGTTCTTCTACTTTTTCATCCAGCGTAAAACCGGGAGGCTCGGTCGCGATTTCGAACAGCACGCCGCCGGGTTCGCGAAAATAAATGGAATGAAAATAAGTGCGATCGATCACTGGCGTGACGTTGTAGCCAAGATCGACAAGACGCTCGCGCCACTGGAGCTGTTCCGCCTGGTCCTTCGTTCGAAACGCAATGTGATGCACTGAACCGGCCGCGACGCGGCCCATTGCGGCGTCGGGCTGACAAAGCAGGTCGATAATTCTGCCGGGCGCAGAATCGTCCGAGGATGCGAAACGAAACCGGTTGCCCGATTCGTCAATCAAACGATAGCCGAAGCCATCAGTCAGTAATCGCGCAGTTCTCTCGTAACCTTCCAACGCAGCGGACACGCTATGGAAGCCGTGAACCGCATGTTCTAGCGGAACAGGGCTGTCCGGCCACGGCTCGATATTTGCAGGCGACACGCCTGTCGATACAGCGATCAGCTCTATCATAAGTCCGTCGGGATCAACCAATCGAATTACTTCTTCTCCGAAACGCGTAGGCGCTTTCTCAGCCGTCACGTGCTGTTGTTTCAAACGTTCCAACCAATACCCGATTGAGTCCGGTTGAATTGCGAACGCTGTCGCTTCGACCTGGCCGGTGCCGCGAATTCCACGTTGCGCTCCCGGCCACGGAAAAAATGTCAGGATCGTTCCGGGCGTGCCGCGATTATCGCCGAAATAAAAATGGTACGTTCCCG
>JBARMF010000064.1:0-7769 GCA_049802315.1 Candidatus Udaeobacter sp. | reverse complement strand
TCTCCCTTAAATTTCACGACGCTCGGCGGTCTGCCGATTCCAGTTTTCGCGTCGCGTACGATTCGCAGTCCATTCAAACAATCTACAATAAAGGCTTCACCAACATCTTTGCTTCGGTAATCGCGCTGATCGGCACATTCATTGTAATGCTGAGACTCGACTGGGTATTGACGCTTCTTTCCCTGGCGATTGTGCCTCTGATCGTGGGCGCGATTTATTTCTTCGCGCGCCGAATTCGCAGTGAATCGACCTCGATTCAGGAACAGGAAAGCGCCGTCCTTGCGCAAGCGCAGGAGGGACTGAGCTCGATTCGGATGGTGCACGCTTTCGGACGCGAAGACTTCGAGGTGCGACAATTTCATCAACAGGCGCAACAGAGTTTGCAGGCAAACCTGCGGCTGACGTTAACGAATGTGAACAGCGCGCTGGTGATCAGCACGCTCATGGTGATCGGCACGGCGGCGATGTACTACGTCGGAACTCTGCATGTGCTCGCCGGCACGCTGAGCCTCGGTTCGTTACTGGTTTTCAGCGCTTACCTCCTGATGCTGTATCAACCATTGGAATCCCTTACATACACGGCTTGGGCAATGGAAGGCGCTACGGCCGGCGCGAAACGCTGCTTTGAAGTGTTGGATAGTCAGGACGACGTGCGCGACTCGCCAAATGCGGTCAATATTTCATCGGCTAAAGGTGCGATCGAATTTCGCTCGGTCGATTTTGGTTACGCCGAAAGCCGAATCGTTTTGCGCGATGTCAATCTTTCCATCGCGCCGAATCAAATTGTCGGACTCGTGGGCGGCACGGGCGCGGGCAAAAGCACACTGCTCAGTCTGGTGCCGCGGTTTTACGATCCTACCACGGGCTCGGTGATGCTCGATGGTCGCGATGTCCACGAGCTTACGAAGAAATCTTTACGCGCTCAGATCGCTATCGTCCTCCAGGACACGCTACTTTTTTCCACCACCGTTCGCGAAAACATCGCTTATGGCCGGCCCGATGCGACCGAGGAAGAGATTATTGAAGCGGCGCGCCGTGCGCAGGCCGACGAGTTTATCCGGCAAATGCCGCAGGAATACAGCAGCCTCGTCGGCGAACGCGGCGGGCATTTGAGCGTCGGCCAGCGGCAGCGCATCGGAATCGCGCGAGCATTTCTGAAGAACGCGCCGATTCTATTGCTGGACGAACCGACTTCGGCGCTCGACCCCAGCACCGAAGCTGCCATCATGGAAACCATCAAGGAATTAATGCACGGCCGAACAACGTTGATTGCCACACATCGGCTGGCGACCATTCACAATCTCGACCAAATCATCGTGCTGGAACACGGACGCATCATCGAACAAGGCCGCGGTCCCGAACTCCTCACCCGCGGCGGCGTTTACGCGAAACTCTATACATCGGGAAAATTTCCAACATAACGTTGCATTGTCATGTTGAGCGAAGCGAAACATCTCTGGATAGCCTCTGTTGGGACACCAGCTGATCAGAGATTCTTCTCCCGCGACTGCGGGATCAGAATGACAAAATTAGCGATGCCATGAGCAACGTTAAAGAAGATCGACACGTGGAACACGATTGGTGGCGGGAGCCAATCCCGCCGAACGTGGAGTTCGGCGAAGGCTTTTATTGCGAGACCGCGCAAATTTTCCGATTTCTCCGAAACAAAAAACCGCGCGCAGTGGTCATGGGCGAACATGTTTCCTGTTACGCAGGATGCTCATTTGCCATCGGAGTTAATGGTCAATGCACGATCGGCAATTTCACGCTGCTCAATGGCGCGCTGATCATGGCGGAGGAAAAGATCGAGATCGGCTCGTATTGCCTTGTTTCATGGAACGTCGGCATCGCCGATTCCGATTTTCACCCGATCGAACCAGCGCAACGCCTGATCGACGCGGAAGCGCTGGCGCCGTACTTCAAGAACCGCCCGGCACGCCCTAAACTGAAAACCATGCCAGTCAAAATTTGCGACAACGTCTGGATCGGAATGAATGCCGTGATTTTGAAGGGCGTCACCATCGGCGAAAACTCAGTTGTCGCGGCTGGATCGGTAGTCACCAAATCGGTCGAACCGAACACCGTCGTGGCGGGGAATCCGGCGGTAATCGTGAAAAAGTTCCAAGCGTGAGTCGTTCTAACGCCCAACGCCCAATTTTTTTCTTTCGATGTTGGACGTTCGATGCCTGCTCGCGATTTATCGGAGTTGGGCGTTCGGAGTTTTCTTCCTCATGAAACGCAAGCGCATTGTGGTGATGGGCTTCATGGGCTCAATGCCGATCGCTGGCGTCGTCTGGCAGCACATTCATTATGTCGTCGGACTGCAGCGACTCGGTCACGACGTTTTCTTTATCGAAGATTCAGCGCGCCTGCCGTACAACCCCGAAACGTTCGAAGTCACCGACGAGTTCGATTACGCAGCAAAAGTTCTCGACCGACTGGCACGGGACTTCGATTTCAAAAATCGCTGGGCTTATTGCGCGCGTTATCTGCCAGGTAATCCAACCGCCGGCTTCTCATTGAAAAAAATCCGGCAACTGTATAGCGACGCCGACGCGATCCTAAATGTCTGCGGCACCCAGGAGTTCAATGACGATCTACTCGTTTCCGATCGCATTCTTTACATGGAAAGCGACCCCGGCGTTGAACAAATCAAGATCGACAAAGGCGTAAAATCGACAGCCGAATATCTGCAGCGGCATCACGCGCTTTTCACGTTCGGCGAAAACATCGGGACAAAAGACTTTCCGGTGCCGCTGCATGGGTTCAAATGGCTGCCGACACGGCAACCAGTCGTGACGGATCTTTGGAAGACGACGCGTGCGCCTTCTCGCGCGGCGGTGTTCACAACAATCGCGAACTGGTCCACGAGTGGTTTGAAAGACATCACGTGGCGCGGCAAAAAATATCTGTGGAGCAAATCGCGCGAATTTCTCCGGTTCGTCTCCGCGCCGAAAGAAGCGGGCGAAGAATTCGAGATGGCAACCAACATCGCTGATCTAAAAACGCGCAGAAAATTTGTGCGCAGTCGCTGGCGCCTGACTTCGCCATTGCAGATGAGCGTCGATTACTGGCTCTACCGCGATTACATCCAGCGCTCCAAAGGCGAGTTCACCGTCGCGAAGGATCAATACGTTCGACTCGACACCGGCTGGTTCAGCGATCGCAGCGCGTGTTATCTGGCAGCCGGCCGCCCTGTTATCACTCAGGAAACCGGCTTCACGAGAAATTATGGCGGTAAAGAAGGACTCTTATCGTTTCGAACGGTGGAAGAAGTCGCCGATGCCGTGAAAAGAATCAATGCCGACTACGCGAAACACTCTCGCGCCGCTCGCGATGTTGCGCGGGAAGTCTTCGAAGCGGAAAGCGTGCTCGAATCAGTTCTCGATCGGGCTGGGATTTAAGACGAGGAATAACGGCTTGGGCAGCCGTGGGATGTTGACGGCTGGGAAGCCGTCGTTCCTTGGCTTTCCGGATTGAATGCACGCCCACCGTGATTCCCGACGAATCATTCCCGAGGTCGAGCTTTCAGAATTTCAAGATTGGAATTTCAAATCAATCGAGGCAGCATCGTTGCAATGAAAGTTGTTACCGTGATCGCCCGAGTTCTTCTCGGGTTAATCTTTGTTGTGTTCGGTTCCAACGCATTCCTGCATTTCCTCCCGATGCCGCCGCTTCCGAAGGGCGTAACCGGCGAATATTTGCACGCGTTTTTTGCGAGCGGCTACGTTTATGTTATCGGAGGGCTTCAGGTGATCGGAGGTCTGCTGTTGTTGATCGGGCGCTTTGTTCCTCTAGGCCTGACGATTCTTGGCGCGATTATCGTAAACATTTGGATCTTCCATGTTTTGATGGCTCCCGAAGGTGTCCCGCCCGCAATCGTTGTCACCATTCTTGAATTGTTTCTTGTCTGGCGATACCGCGATGCTTTCAGAGGAATTCTGAACCCCTGATCCAATCCATGACTGCACAAACCAATAAAGAGGCACCGCACATCGTCGTGCGCGGCGGCGCTGAGAATTTTCAACAGGAAATCACTGCGGGTAAACATCACCTTGTCGCCGACGAACCTACGAGCGCCGGAGGCGGTGATGCCGGCCCGGATCCATATGATTATTTGCTCACGGCTCTTGGCGTCTGCACTTCAATGACAATCGGCTTTTACGCGCGGCGAAATCATTTGCCGCTAGAAAACGTTACGGTTTCGCTGTGGCACTCGCGCGTCCACACCAGGGATTGTGAGGAGTGCGAGACCAAGGACGGTATGGTAGACAGAATCGAAGTTGAAGTGGAACTGACAGGATCTTTGACTGCCGAACAACACGCGAAGCTGATGGAGATCGCCGCAAAATGTCCTGTTCATCGGACGCTCACATCCGAGATCAACATCAGATTGCGAGAAGTTGAGAAATCCTTGCGGTAGGGTTGGTGCGCTGCGCCGACCGGACGCCGCGGCGCGGCGTCCCTACCAGTTTCAGATACGCTGTTCTTCCAGATCGTATACGTCGAACCAGTGATACACGACGCGGTTACGCGGGACATATCGATGAATGTAATTCTCCATGTATTCCTGAAGCTCGTGCGGCAGATCGCTCAGGCGTAGGTCACGTTCCTTGTTGTTCCAGGCAACGATCTCGGCGCGCGGACGTTTCTTCGCATGTTTCTCAATCCACTCCGCGATCTCGTCGTCGGTTGCACCGCTGGCTATCAGGGAACGGAAATCGCCATAATCAATTTCAGCAAAATTCAGCCAGCGCTGATCGAGCGGGCAATTGGAATGATATTCGCCTTGCAATTGCACAAGCACGGCGCGGCATTGTCTACGGCGCGCGCCGCCAACACATAACCTGCCAGCGTGGCTCGCGGGCTGCGGGGAAATTCTTTTCTGTCCTGCAAGTCACGCGCGAGGAGCTTCACTTTTTCAAGGTCCTCATGCATACCTTACTTCCTTTCGTGGTTGTTTGGCTTACGCAGCTACGCGCCCGCGAATTCGACGCGGCAACCTTTCGGAGTTTCGCCGACGAAGCCGCGCCGGTGCGCGGCTTTTTCTGACATTCGGCCGTTCGATAGATCGCGCCAATATTTGCCAGTAGCTCGCTACCAGCTCTTCCACTGTCGGAATCCTTCTCATACTCTGCCCTCCTCTTTTTCAACCAGTCGTTTGAAATTACCCAAATACTCTTCGAGTCTCCGCGACAGATTCGGCGAATCGAAGATCGAACGGATCTTCAACGTTACTTCGGTTTCCTTTTCAGAACGCGGTTCGAAGGAAACTACGCCCGACACGAAGCCGTTTGAAATGGTGCGCCACGCGATCCGGCGACCAGGAATTTGAAGCACGATCTGAAAGATCCCTTGTTTGCCCTCGCCGTTCGGATGCCAGACGTAAGAAAAATGCGTGTCATCAATTCTCCGCACCTGCCGAATTGCCGTGATGAATCTCGGCAGATCCTCAATGCGCGACCACTGTTCATACACACGGGCGATGGGCGCCCTCACAACAACGAACTGTTGAGCGGCGTTGATCGCCGGCTGTGTGCCTGGCACGCGATTCATTTCCTTCGTTGAGGTCTCAAACAGAGAACCGCGCATATTGATCCCTCGAAAAAGCCCGGTTCCATCCGTCCATGAAGTTGAACATAGCCATGTTCAGCACGAGCATCGGGTCGTGACGCCGCGAAGAACGCCGGAAAATCCTCCACGGACCCAGTTTGGAATTGCTTCGAATTTGTTTGGTTTTCATTTCTGATAATTTTGTTGTTCCAAACCTAGCCGGCCTCCGGCTGCGCTACGACGACGCAGTCGGAGGATTTTTCTATGCTCCGCAAGCGGGAGCCGATAACACCTCTTTCGAGGGACGGAAACAAAGGTGGCGCGACCGCGTCAGGGCGTTAGATTTTCGTCATGCGCACGAGCGCTCCAACTCAGCTCCTCCAGCCCGAGCCAATCCCCATTTCGCAGCGCGAAATCCGAAATCAACAGATGTCCTGTTCATCAGAGGCGGCTGACGAAAGCGCCGCAAAGCACCTGTTCAAATTATCACGCGATGTGATTCTTTCCCTGGATCGCGTCGGAAAAATCCTTTGCATTAACCAGCGCGGCGTTGAACTGACCGGCTATTCAGAATCGGAATTGCGCGCGGCGAACGTTTTTGAACTCCTACTGCTTCCCCAGGACCGGGAGCTTGCTCGTGAAATGCTCGCGGATCTGCTGGAGGGCAGAGCGCGGGAGTATCAAGTGCGCTGGAGAACAAAAGATGGCGCCATTGTACATTTCGATGGTGCATCGGTCCCGCGTCTTTCGGAGAGCGGCGAATTTTTGTCCACCCTTTGCACTTTGCGAGATGTGACGGAGCGCAAATCAGCGGAAGAAAAACTCCGCAAAAGCGAAGAGAAGTATCGGGATCTGATCGATATTTCACCGGACGCGATCTACGTCGTCGACGCCAATGGCATCTGTGTTTTGGGGAATCGCGCGGGCGCTGAGCTGGCCGGAATTCCCTGGGATCAGTTGGTCGGCACGCCGGTCACAGACACCTATCTGCCGAAAGAACGCCACCTTTTTCGAGAGAGACTCGAGAAATTAAAAACGGGAACCACCGTACGATTCGAGAGAAAATTTGTTCGTAAGAACGGGGAGATCGTTCCGGTGGAGGTATCCGTATCTGGGATACGCGGCGGATATTTCCAGGCGATTTTGCGAGATATCAGCAAGCGTAAACAAGGTGAAGCTTTGCTCGCAGGAGAGAAACAACTCCTGGAGATGGTCGCGACCGGAGTCCCGCTGAAGGAAATCCTAAATGCGTTGTGTGTGATTATCCAAGAGCAGCGAAGCGGCACGCTCGCTTCCGTGTTGTTGCTGAATCACGACGGGCTCCATTTGGATTCGATTGCAGGACCGAGTCTCCCCAATGAGTGGATTCAGCAGATGGAAAAGCTACCAATCGGACCCTGTGCCGGCTCGTGCGGCACCGCGGCATACCGGGGCTCGAGAGTCATCGTCGCGGACATTGCCACTGACCCGCTGTGGGACGTACCGGAGCATCGCGCTTCCGCACTGAAGCACGGTTTGCAAGCCTCCTGGTCAAATCCAGTACTTTCTTCGAAAGGAAAAGTTCTTGGAACCTTCTGTATTTACTATCGCGAAACGCGAACACCAAATTCGGACGACCTCGAGCTGCTTGAGTTAGCGACGCACGTTGTACGAGTCGCAATTGAGCGGGATCGTGCTGCGGAAGCGTTGCGCGCCTCGGAGCGAGTCGCGCGCGGTCAGGTAGAGGCACTGACCTACAGCCTGGATGTTCTTGCAACTGCACCAGCTCCGGACAAGTTCCTCGGACAAATGTTGAGCACAATTGCTCGCATGCTTGGAGCGCAAAGCGTGATCCTTTGGTTGCTCAACGAATCGAACGATTCGCTCGTTTTGCGCGCTTGGGCCGAGGGCACAAATTTCGCCAAGGTTGATCCGGAGCATCCGTTCATCAAGAATCCCCAGTCATGGAAGGAAGACCCCGGAGTTCGTGAGCTGTTTTTTTCGGGAGCACCCGTTGCTTGCGAAGATGTGGAAAATGATCCGTACTCCTCCACCGAGCTTCGCGAGTACTTGAAATCCGGAGGAACGAAGAAGTTCCTGAGAATTCCAACGCTAGTGGGCGGTCGGGTGAAAGGTTTCATCGGGATTCGTCACAGCGACAGGTCGCCTTATCGACCGGAAGAAATTGAGTTAGCCCAGGCGCTCGCGCACCAGGCAATGCTGGCGATCCAACTAAA
>JBARMF010000063.1:0-8350 GCA_049802315.1 Candidatus Udaeobacter sp. | reverse complement strand
GACGATCCGAACACCGCGCGATTGTGCGGCAAGCGCCGACGCGCAGTCTCCTACGGATTTTCCGAGCAGGCCGATTACCGTGGCGTCGATGTCGAGCTGCGGAATTTTGGTTCATCCTTTTTAGTTTCTCGCCGCGGTGAGAAACTCGGACAGGCGACGCTGAATGTTCCGGGAGAACACAACGTGCATAACGCACTCGGCGTAATCGCGCTGGCTTCCGAGCTTTCTATTCCATTCGACAAGATCACGGTATCGCTTCGGAAATTCGAGCACGCGCGCCGCCGATTCGAGATCAAATACGCGAGCGACAGGTTTCTGCTCGTCGACGATTATGCGCATCATCCCACGGAGATTCGCGCCACGCTTCGCGCGGCGAAATCGATAGGACGGCGGCGTCTTGTCACGATGTTTCAGCCGCACCGCTTTTCGCGAACAAAAGCGTTGTGTCGCGAATTCGGGAGTGCCTTCGATGATGCGAATCGGGTGGTGATCACGGATGTGTATCCTGCCAGCGAGCCCCCGATTCCCGGAATCACGGGTGGGACTATTGTCGATGAAATCGTGGGACGCGCGCATCGCGGAGTCACTTATCAGCCACGTCTGCAATCGGTGCATCGGGACGTGGGAAACATGCTGGAGGCCGGCGATCTTGTTTTAAGTCTCGGCGCCGGCAACATCCACGAACAACTGGAGATCCTCGCTGCCGATCTCGTGATCGCCGAAAAACTAAAAACGATTGTGGGCGAAGAGGGTGAAGTCCGCCTTTACGAGCCGTTGTCGAATCATACGACGCTGCGCGTTGGCGGTCCCGCGCAGTTGTGGGTCGAGCCGCGCACCGAACAGACCTTCGCCGAACTGATTCGCTTTTGCCGCAATGAACATCTGCCGCTTTTTGTTATCGGGCGAGGTTCGAATCTTCTTGTTCGCGACGGCGGCATCCGCGGGGTGGTCGTTCATCCGCGAGGCGGCGATTTCGAGAAAATCGACGTCAACGGGTCCGAGATTACGGCAGGCGCAGGCGTAAAGTTGAGACAGGTGGCTTACGCCGCGCGTACAGCAAATCTTGGCGGACTCGAATGGATGGAGGGAATTCCGGGCACAGTCGGAGGAGGATTGCGGATGAATGCCGGCGCGATGGGCGCGCAAACTTTCGAGAACGTAACGCGCGTTCGTTATCTTGATGCCGAAGGAAATTCGCACGTGAAGAATCGCAATGAGTTGGAAGTTTTTTACCGACGGTTCCCCTTGTTGGAAAAAAACTTCGCAGTGTCTGCAACGTTCAGCGGGCGACCAGCCGAGCGCGCAGAAATCGATGCACGTTTGCGCGAATCGCAGGAGAAACGGCGCACGACACAACCGGTCGCCAAAAGCGCAGGCTGCATTTTCAAAAATCCCGCCACCATTCCAGCCGGCAAATTAGTGGACGAACTCGGGCTGAAAAACTCGCGCATCGGAAATGCACGCGTGTCGCGGGTACACGGCAACTTTATCGTAAACGATGGCAACGCAACGGCATCGGAAGTTCTTGAGTTGATTGATGACATCAAGAGCGTCGCGAGGAAAAAGCGGGGAATCGAGTTGGAGACCGAAGTGGAAATCGTGGGAGAAGCGGAATGACAAACTTCACCGTCATTGTGAGCGCAGTGAAGCGAAGCGGAACGAAGTCGAAGAATCCCGTGGAATTAGCTTCGAGTTTACGCCCCGGGATCCCTCGACTTCGCTCGGGATGACATGAAAACATTACCAAAGAAAATTGCTGTGCTCATGGGAGGGCCAGGATCGGAGCGAGAGGTTTCGCTTGCGACCGGGCGAGGTGTGGCGAAAGCGCTTCGGTCGTTAGGCGTTGAAGTGGTGGAAATCGATGTGCGCGACGAAAACTTCCAACTGCCGAACGACGTCGATCTGGCGTTCAATACGATCCACGGAACCTTTGGCGAAGATGGCCACCTTCAGAAAATTCTCGAGGGCCGCGGCATCGCTTACACCGGCGAAGGTGTCGTTGCGAGCGAGATCGCCTTCGACAAAATTCGCACGAAAGAAAAATTTCAGGAACATGGCGTAACGACACCGCCATCGGAAGTGATCCACGCTGGACAGCGTCCGACGATTCAATTGCCGATTGTCGTCAAGGCGCCACGACAAGGCTCAACCGTCGGCGTCGTCATTGTGAAGAACGAAAGCGATCTCGAATCCGCCATCGCTGAAGCGTCGAAATATGGTCGCGAATTATTGATCGAGAAATTTGTAGCCGGGCGGGAATTGACAATAGGCATCCTCGGTGACCAGGCGTTGCCCATTCTCGAAATAATTCCCAAGGGCGGGTTTTACGATTTCAACAACAAGTATCCGTTTCTCAACCCGCAAGGCGGCGGCGGAGCGGAGCACGTTTGTCCGGCGAACATCGATGCGGAAAAAACAAAAGAAATTCAGGAACTGGCGCTCCGCGCGTTTCGCTCAGCCGGTCTGCAGGTGTATGCGCGTGTGGACGCGATTCTATCCGAAGACGGACAGCCGTACATTTTGGAGATCAACACCATCCCCGGCATGACCGAGGCAAGCCTGTTGCCCGAGGCGGCTGCAGCAGCGGGTATTGGTTACCCTGATCTCTGCGCGCGGATCATTGCGCTTTCGCGCCTCCGCCAAGCCTCTAGCGGGCAGGTGCAGGGCAAAACAGAAGACAAACGATGAGTTTTCGCGAAAGAACTTCCCGAATGGGCAATCGGCGATTGTCCAATGGGCGGCAACGTCGGCAGCAACACTTGCTCGATGTGAAAGTTCGTTCGCGCAGAGCGACCCAGCACAGGATTCGCAGGGCGATGGGAGTGCTCTGGAAGTTGGCTGTCTTCGTGATCTTGTGCGTAGCCGGCTACGTAGGTGCGCGTGAAGCGGTTAAACGCCTCGTCTTCGAAAATCCTGATTACCACGTTCAAACAATCGAATTGCAGACCGACGGCACTCTGCAGCGTGAGCAGGTGTTAAAGGCAGCCGATCTGCACGAAGGCTCAAACATCTTCAGCGTGAATCTGGCTCGCATGCGCGATCGCATACAGCAGCTTCCACAAGCCGACGAAGTTGAGGTCATACGAAAATTACCCAAGGAAATCGATATTCGCATTGTAGAACGAAAACCCGTCGCGTGGATCACCAGCGAAACGGAAATTAACGATCCGTTTGCGTCGGACGCTGCCTTTTTAGTGGGCGCCCGCGGTGTTTTAATGAAACAAAAGAAATTGTTGCCCGAATATCTGGGACTTCCGCTGATCGTAGGATGCTCGAGTGAAACGCTCGAAGCGGGGAAAGTTGTGGAATCGCCAGAAGTAAAAACTGCGCTCGAATTGCTGCGTCTCACCGAGAGCACTTTTTTGCAAATGCGGTTTCAGATTCGTGAGATCGATATTTCGAAAAACTATTGTCTCCTGGTGACGGACAAAAATCGCAGTCGCGTCATGTTTGGTTTGAACGATCTCGAAGGACAACTGCGGCGGCTGCAAGTCTTTCTCGATTATTGTGATAACACCAAACAGGAGCTGGAAACGTTGAACCTCGTCGCGCAGCGCAATATTCCCGTGACGTTCACCAGTCCGGCAGCGGCTGTAATCAACGACACATTGGAGCCTGCTGTCGAGCCGCGGATCCTGAAAGCGATTCCGGTGCACGCGCAGGAAAACCGGAGTCACCAGGATTCCGGCAAACAAGCAACCGGACCCGCAGCGCAGAAATCACGCGCTGCTTCTGCGCCGCCTGCCAAGGCAATTCGTAATCAACAAAAGAAAGCCGAATAACAAATGCGGAACAATAGTTTGATGATCGGTCTCGAGATTGGGACCTCCAAGATTTGCGTGGTCGTCGGAGAAAGCCGACCTGATGGAACGTTGAAAATCCTGGGCGTAGGCCAGGCGCCATCGCGCGGCGTGCGTAAGGGCGAGATTGTTGATTTTGAAACGGCAATGAAATGCGTGCACGAAGCAGTTGTCGACGCCGAACAGAAAAGCGACGTGATGATCAAAAGTGTTTACATCGCTATCGCCGGATCGCACTTGCACAGCTTTAACAATCGCGGATGCGTCATGCTGCCAGAGGACCGCGATGAAATTGAAGAGCAGGACGTGGAGGACGTAAAAATTAATGCGCGCGAAGTGAGCATTCCTGCGCAAAACGCCTTTCTGCATTCGATCATTCAACATTATCAGGTCGACGGACAGCAGGGTGTGCTAAACCCGGCCGGCATGTTTGGTCAAAAACTGGAAGCCGATTTTCACATCATCCACGGCGTGCGCACACGGATTCAAAACACCATTCGATGCATCAAAGAACTGCCGCTGGACGTCGATGACGTGGTGTTTAGCGGTCTGGCTTCGGCGCAGGTTGTGCTGACCCAGCAGGAAAAGGATCTCGGTGCGCTGGTGATCGATATCGGCGGAGGAACCACTGATTACGTGTTGTACTCTGAAGGCGCGGTGCGACAAAGCGGTTGCCTCGCTGTGGGCGGCGACCACATCACCAATGACATCTCCATGGGTCTGCGCATTCCAATGGCGCGCGCGGAGAAATTAAAAATCGAAGAGGGCAGCTGCGTTCTCGGAAATTGTTTGCCGGGCGAAATGATTTTACTGAAGGACGATTCCGGTTTTGCAGGAAAAGAAATCGAGCGCGAAACGCTCAACACCATCATTCATCTGCGCGTGCGCGAAGCGTTTGAATTGCTCAAACGCCGACTCGATGAGGAGCCGTACCTCGGCTATCTGGGCGCCGGCATTTTCATTACTGGCGGCTGCAGTCTTTTGAGCGGAATCGATTATCTCGCGTCGGAAATTTTCGAAATACCGGCCAACCTGACTCACGCGCAGGCAGCTTGGGGTGTGACGTCCGCAGTGGAAAATCCCCAGTTCTCCACTGCAATTGGCTTGGTCAAGTTCGCGCAAGTGATGCACACCGACCGGCCGGCGCGAGGGTTTGGCCGGTTTATTGGAAAAATTTTTAGCGGAAACCGATGAACACAAAAACAAGTTCGGGTAGGGCGCGACCGCCGGGCGCGCCGCAAACCCTCGATCTCGGACGGCCCGGCGGTCCGTCCCTACCATATGATTCAGCTTAACAAAAATTATAGTCTCCCGGAACGTTTGGCAGAATTTATCCCGATCAAAATCGTCAGCGTTGGTGGAGCGGGTTTAAACGCGCTCGACCGCATTGTGCTTGACGGATTGGAGAGAGCCGATGTGGTCGCGATCAACACTGATGTGAACTCACTGACCAGTTCAGTTGCGACGCGCAAAGTGCAACTCGGCCGTAGTGTGTCGCGTGGTTTGGGCGCGGGCGGCGACCCAGATGTCGGCTATCAGGCAGCCTTGGAATCGGCCGATGAAATTCGCGAAGCGCTGGCTGATGCGAGTGTGATTTTCATTTGTGCAGGGCTCGGCGGTGGCACGGGGTCAGGCGCGGCGCCGTACATTGCACAAGCAGCCCGTGAAGCCGGAGCGCTGGTCATCGCTTTTGTGACTCTCCCATTTGGATTTGAAGGCAAACGGCGCAACGTGCAGGCGCGCGAGGCGTTGGCGAGGCTTAGCGAGTTTACCCATGCGGTAGTTTGTTTCGAGAACGATCGAATGGGCGATTTGTCTCCACCGCAGGCGGGAATTCATCAAGCTTTCGCAATGGCGGATATCACCATCAGCCAAAGCGTGCGCTCGATTGTAAATCTCATGCAGCAAGCAGGGCTCATTCGCATTGGCTTCGATGATTTGCTCGCGGCTTTGAACACACGCAACAGCCGTTGCTTATTTGGCTATGGCGAATCCGATTCGGACAATCGCGCACATGACGCCCTGACGCAGGCGTTGAAAAATCCGCTGATGGATCGTGGACGAATGCTGGCAGACGCAACGCACGTGCTCGTACAGGTAACCGGCGGCCCCGGCATGACACTCTCCGAGGTCGAAATCCTGATGCAGGAACTCGGGCGTCACGTTAGCGACCAAACGCAAATTCTCTTTGGTGCAGCCGTGGACGTCCGGCTGGGAGACCGTTTGAGCGTCACGATCATCAGCTCGCTTTCGGCAGAAGACGAAGCCGACTTGTTGCAAGCGCCCCCCGCAGCGAACAATGCTTCCGCCGTGTCTCCAGTTCGAGAACTATACCAAGCCGCAACACCGGAACCTGAGATTCAACCGGAAGAACCGGCCGTCGAAGTTCGACCTCTCGAAGAAACAATTCCATTTGAAGAACCTGTCGCAGCTGACGCTGAAACCCACGTCTCCAGCGAACCGCCAGAGGTGCCGACTCGTAACGGCGAGGCTGAGCACGCGACGATTACTCAGCAGGAGAAATCGGTCCCGTGGAAGGAGGACAAAGAGCCCATTGAAAAGTCGGTGATGCCGGCCAAGCAGGAAGTCTTGCAATTTGAACCCGTGACCCGCGGTCGTTTTGAAAAAAGCGAACCGACAATCATCGAAGGCGAAGACCTCGATGTGCCCACTTATCTGCGGAAACACATCAAGGTGAAGTGACATCACTTGTTAGGCGATGTCATCCCGGGGGAAGCGAAGCGCAGTCGAGGGATCCCTTGGAACTACTGAAGAGTTCCGCCACGGGATTCCTCGACTTCGCTCGGAACGACTGGATCATCACTTCTTCATCAGCTCCAGCACCGCCACAATCATTCCGATCATCCCGGTTCGAATAGTTGGCTCGGGAACCGGTGCGAATTTACTCGAATGCAGGGTCGGCAATTCCTTCCCTGCCTCTTTGAACTCCGCGATCTTCGCCGGATCGACTGCGCCGACGTGAAAATCAACCGCGGGGATCGAATGATCGGGCAAACTGTATTCTGAAAAATCTTCGCCACCCATTGTGGGATCGACAATCTCCACGTTATCGTTGCCTAACGACTTCTTCCAGACAGCAACCAGCCGCTTCGTTAGGTCAGGATTATTGTAAGTCGCGGGCGTAAATTGATCTCTGCTTACGCTGACAATCGGCGCACGCTCTGGCGGAAAGCCAGCTGCCATAGCGCAGCCTTTTGCAATTTGGTCGATTGCTGCCAGAACGCGCTCACGTGTGTCGGCTTTGTAAGTGCGCACCGTCAACTGCATCTTCACTTCGTCCGGAATGATGTTGTGCTTTGTCCCGCCGTGAATGGAGCCGACAGTTACGACGATCGGCTCGAGCGGATTGTTTTCGCGGCTGGCGATCGTTTGCCACGCATTGATCATCTCTGCCGCGAGCACGATTGGGTCCTTCGTCTTGTGCGGATACGCGCCATGCCCACCCACGCCGCGCACGGTCACATCCACTGAATCGACATTTGCGTACGTGTAACCCTCCGTAACTCCGATGTGGCCGGTCTGCATATCGGCCTTGTCGTGAAACCCAAGCGCGAAATCCGGTTTCCCGAATTTTTGGTAGAGACCCGCATTGAGCAAAGCGCGCGCGCCACTGCCTAATTCCTCCGCCGGTTGAGCCACAAAGATGATCGTGCCATGCCATTGGTCTTTCAATTTTGCCAGCGCGCGGGCGACACCGATAAACATCGAGATATGCGCGTCATGTCCGCACGCATGCATCACGCGAACCTCTTTACCCTCATCGTTCTTGGCGACGACTTTGCTGGCATACGGCAGCCCGGTTTCCTCTCCGACGGGCAGGGCGTCCATGTCTGTGCGCACCAGAACTTTCGGACCGTCGCCATTTTTCATGATCCCGATCACGCCATAACTTTTTAACTTTGGATTATCGTATTTGCCGAAATCCTCAGTGACTTCGCAACCGGCCGCCCGCAATTCCTTTGCGATCAAGGCGGACGTGCGCTGCTCCTGAGTGGATAACTCGGGGTGACTGTGAATGTCTTTGTAAATCATGAGGAGCGACGGCAGTTCCGCATTCGCCAGCGATTGCGGCGTTTGCTGCGCCACGACCAAAGGCGCAGCCCAAATCGACAGTAACGAAATCACTAACGAACGGATCTTCATTCCTGATTTATATCCACAGATTTCACAGATTGCATTTTTTTGTCATGTCGAACGAAGTTCGAAACGTCTCTGGATGTGTTTCAAGAGATTCCTCGACTTCACTCGGAATGACAGAAAGTTTGTTTGAGAATGGAGTTTGAGAAAAACACGCTGCTTTTCGGCGCGGACCCGACGCCACGGATTGTGGCTGTTGAGTTGGGCGAAACCGGCACTGTGCGTGTGCATCGCCGGGAAACAGATGGTTCGACAGTTACAGATCTCGAGCCGTTTCATCCGTTTGTCTGGGCCGACTCAGACGTTGTCGATCTTGGCATCGAGACGGAAAAACTCCGGGGCGATCTGAAGTACGGCTGGCTCGTCACCGTCGATAGCTGGAAGGAATTGAT
>JBARMF010000062.1:0-6095 GCA_049802315.1 Candidatus Udaeobacter sp. | reverse complement strand
GTGATAAGCAGGCTGAGAACGGTCATGATCACCGCGAAGGCGATCACGGTATCGAGCGTATTTAGCATAAAAGCGGTACAGCTTCCGACGGGACGAAAGTCCGATCAGTTAGAGCGAGTTTGTTCACGTGGAACGCGTGTTCCCGTTATCTTTATTGGTTTGGGAAATGTCAGACAAGATAAAAGGCCTGTCGGAGCGCCGCGCTGGCAAGCCGCGCATTGATTTTGCTTCGAGCATTGAAAAGCTGTATCAACAGCAATCGCTTCAAGATCAAGCCTGCAGCCAATGTCTGAACTCCCTCAATTACGCGATGCAATTGAAGCGGCAACGCAGACTCTTCGCGCACTTTCCAGCCTCGAACCACAGATCGCAGAAGCTGCCGATGTGATCGATCAATGTTTACGCGCAGGAAACAAATTGCTGTTGTGCGGAAACGGCGGCAGCGCGACTGATGCGTCGCATTTTGCGACAGAACTTGTTGTTCGTTTTACTAAAGATCGGCGCGCGCTTCCGGCGATTTGTCTCACGAGCGATAGCGGAATTCTCACCGCCGCTGGGAACGACTATGGTTTCGATGAGATCTTTGCGCGTCAGGTGGCCGCGTTCGGTGTCGCGGGCGATGTGCTCATCTGCCTGACCACTTCGGGTAAATCCAAGAATGTGGTGCGGGCCCTCCAAGAAGCGAAGGCACGCGAAATAACGACGATTGCGTTTCTGGGGCGCGATGGCGGATCGACGGTCAGAATTGCGGATCTTGATCTTTTGGTCAAAAGCGATTCAACCGCGCGAGTCCAGGAAGCGCATCAGCTTTTGCTGCATGTGCTGTGCGAGATAATCGAATCGCGCATCAAGGATTGACAGCCTCAGGCCGTCAGCTGCCCAAGCCAGCGTTCCTTGGGTTACTCCGAATTTTTCAGCAACCGTTCGCGCTCCCGATCCAACTGACGCCGCTCACTTGCGGTGAGGCTTCCGATTCCAAACTTGGAAATTTTGTCGAGGATCGGATCAATTGAGGTGTAAACGTCTTCCGGGTCCGAGCGGCTGCCGACGGTGCGCGCTCGCGGTTTCGGGAGGACGTGATACTTCGGCTTGGAGGCAAAGCGCGCTTTAAAGTCACTCCACCAGGCGAGCTCTGGGCCGGCACCGTTCAGTTCGACAAAAAGGAATGCCACACCAATGCTCGTCCAGAGCACCATGAGATCACTCCAAGCGTGATAAGCCAGCAGTTGAAACGTGTAAACGGCCGCAAGAATTAGCGCGATCCACTTGGCCATTATCCGCAGCAACATTTCGACACGCGGGTAAATCGTGGCAAATGCAACGAATATTCCAAAGTGTAACTCGGGCGACCCGGCAATGGCACACCGTTCCCACAGTCCCCAGATCGTTAGTAGCGCTGCCGGTGTGACCAGCAAAAAAGCATAGAGCGCGATGTACGCGCGTCGGCCCAAAAAACGTTCCACTTCTCGCCCGAAGACAAACAGAAGGTACATTTCGATGGCGAACCAAAGCAGCCCCGATGGGGCGTGAACGAAGGCATAGGTAAACAGCCGCCACACCTGGCCGCTGGACCAAATCGCGGCACTGTCGAATTGCAGCCAAAGCAAAACAGACCCGGCTCCGAACGCTACCAGAATCGCTGCGAAAATCGCAGCTGCCACATGAATCCCCACGAGCATCGTGGTCACATCGACAGGATATCGACCCATCCACGCAACCGGCCGATAATCATCGGACGTGGTCACCCCGAACATGTTTTCAATTAATGCCTCGCAATGTGCTTGTGCAAGTGAAACGACAGACTCTGTGTCGCAAATTCCGCCGGTATTGTGCCTGGTGATTTCTGTAACGCGTGATCGGCGTGTACATGTCAGCCGTAGCCTCGACTGGGGCAGATTCATGGTTAAAGTGGGCAGTTTCGTTCGATGAAGAATCTCGCACCCGCCATATTCCCGCCGAAGGGAATCGGTGATGCAAAGCCCTCTAACAAGGCTGTTCTCGATTGGGTACAGGAGATCGCGACTCTGACACAACCCGAGAACATTTTCTGGTGCGACGGCTCGGAGCACGAGAAGGAGTTTCTGATCGCTGAGTCGCTCAGGCAAAACGTCCTGATCGAGCTGAATGAGAAGAAAATACCGCGCTCATATCTGCACCGGTCTAGTCCGAACGACGTCGCGCGTGTCGAGCAGTGCACTTTTGTGTGCACGCCAACAAAAGAGGAAGCTGGGCCGACAAACAATTGGGCTGAGCCGGGAGAAACCTACGCGAAACTTAGGGACCTGCTCAGCGGCGCGATGCGTGGGCGCACAATGTTTGTTATTCCCTACATGATGGGCCCAGCAGATTCGCCGTTGGCCAAGATCGGTTTCGAGATCACCGATTCCAAATATGTCGTGCTCAGTTTGAGGATCATGACGCGCATGGGCGAAATTGCCTTGAAAAGGCTCGGCAACGATCCGAGTGGAGAATGGAACCGCGGCGTGCACTCGTTGCTGGATGTAAATCCTGAGCGCCGGTTTATTTGTCATTTTCCGCAGGACAACACCATCATCTCAGTCGGCTCAGGTTATGGCGGCAACGTTTTGCTGAGCAAGAAGTGCCTCGCCCTGCGTATCGGCTCATATCTGGCGCGCAAACAGAATTGGATGGCGGAGCACACGCTGATCCTCGGCGTGGAATCGCCGGAAGGGCGCAAGCATTACGTGGCTGCTGCGTTCCCGAGCGCATGCGGCAAGACGAATTTCGCGATGCTCATTCCGCCCGCGCATTTCAAAGGTTGGAAAGTGACCACGGTTGGGGATGACATCGGTTGGATGCAAATCCGCGACGGCCGTTTGTACGCGGTTAATCCGGAGAACGGCTATTTCGGCGTCGTGCCCGGAACGAGTTACAAATCGAATCCGAATGCGATGGGATCGATCGCGCACGATACAATTTATACCAACGTTGCTTTTACCGACAACGGCGACGTGTGGTGGGAGGGCAAAGATGGCGAACCGCCCGCACACGCCATTGATTGGCGCGGAAACGAATGGACACCGCAATCAAGCGAAACAGCTGCGCACCCGAATAGCCGCTTTACGACGCCAATGCGCAACAATCCTGCCCTTGACCCCGATGTCGAGAAAGGTGAAGGCGTGCCGATCAGCGCGATCATTTTCGGTGGCCGTCGCAGTGATACAGTACCGCTGGTTTATCAAGCGTTCGATTGGAACCACGGCGTATATTTAGGTGCGACAATGGCGTCGGAAACCACCGCAGCCGCTACCGGCGCCGTAGGCCGAGTACGCCGCGATCCAATGGCGATGCTGCCCTTCTGCGGATACAACATCGGGGCTTATTTTCAGCACTGGCTCAACATTGGAAAACAGCTCACCAATCCGCCGCTGATTTTTAACGTGAATTGGTTTCGCAAAGGCGCAGACGGAAAATTCCTGTGGCCCGGTTTCGGTGAAAACATGCGCGTGCTCAAATGGATCATCGACCGATGCGAAGGAAACGGCGGTGCACTCAAGTCGCCAATCGGTTGGCTGCCGAGTCCGCACGATCTCGATCTGGCTGAGCTGAACATCGATCACAATGCCGTTGACGAACTCCTTGGGCTCGATCACGAAGAATGGCAAAAAGAGATCGCTGCGCACAAAGAATTTTTCGATTCGTTAGGCGGCGTGGTACCGGAAGAATTGCAAGAACAGCGTGAGCAACTAGCCGCCGGGTTCGATCTGTAGCCTCGCGCTGCTCGCTTCCTTGAGATCGCACGCGGCCCGCATGCCGTTTTCGGCCGCTGACCGAAAACACTTAAGCTCTGCTGAGCGACATAGTACCGAACCATCGACACCCGATTTGCTACGCTTCTGAACCGATCGGCCAGCGGCCGACCGGACCACGCCGGCGGCGTGCGCTGCCCGGAAAATTTGCGAAGCGAGCGGCAATCTGGAACTGTCTCCAGTGGGTTCGAAGATCGGGAACAAGCAGCGGGTTATTTCTCCGGCGCCGAGTGATTGCATTGAGATTCGCGGCGCACGCCAGAACAATCTCAAAGGGATCGACGTCGATCTTCCGCTGGGAAAATTGACCGTCGTCACCGGCCCGAGCGGCAGCGGCAAATCGAGTCTGGCATTCCAAACAATTTACGCCGAAGGGCAGCGACGTTACGTCGAAACATTCAGTCCGTACATGCGTCAGTTCCTGGATCGAATGGACAAGCCGCGCGTTGACGATATCCGCGGCATTCCGCCCGCAATCGCCATTGAGCAGTCGAACCCCGTCAAGACTTCGCGCTCGACCGTCGGCACAATGACGGAGATCAACGATTATTTAAAACTTCTCTGGCCGCGCATTGCGCATGCGTTCTGTCCGAGCTGTGGTCGTGAAATTCGACCGGAAACGGCGCAGTCTATTGCGGAGCAAATCATGGCGCAATTCGCTACTTGTCATTCCCAGCGGAGTTTCGCGGAGCGAAACACAGTCGCGGAACCCCGTGGCGATACCTTAAAACTGATTCCGCGGGATTCCTCCACTTCGCTTCGCTCCGGTCGGAATGACAGCACGAAGGTTCTCATCACGTTCTGGGTCGCAGTCCCCTCGAAAACGGAGCCGAGGGAGTTCTTCGATTTCCTGCAACAGCAGGGCTACCTGCGCCTTTGGATCGACAACAAAGTCGTTCGCGTCGACGACCCGAATTCAAAAATTAAACGACTCGGCCCGCGTGTGCAGGTCGTTCAGGATCGCATCGCGATCACTAGTGAAAATCGCACGCGATTGGTCGAAGCAATCGAAACCGCGCTGCGCTTCGGCAAAGGCAGGATCAATGTCATTCAGATTTCAGAAAACGCCGAACGCTCAACTCCGAAAGCCTTCGCGAGCAAGGCGCCCAACATCGCACGGCGAATCGATCCCCGGCCTGTCCGCCGTAGCCTTGGCGAAGGCGGGTCACCGATTACCGATCATGAATTTCCGTTCTCGACCGGTTGGCACTGTGCCTGGTGCGATTTAGACATTCGCCCGCCGACGGTCGGGCTTTTCAGTTTTAATAATCCGCTCGGGGCCTGTCCAGACTGCCGCGGCTTCGGCCGAACGATCGCGATTGATCTAAACAAGGCGATTCCCGACCGCAGCCTCAGTATTAAACAAGGCGTGGTGCGCGTTTTTCGCGGCGCCGAGTTTGGCGAATCACAGAAGGATTTGCTCCGCGCGTGCGCCCGCGAAGACATCAACGTCAACGTGCCGTTTGATGAATTGCCCAAGGCCGATCAGGATTTCGTCGTCGAAGGAGAGAGGCGATCGGGCGAATACACCGACGAAGATTACGAGGACGATCGCTGGTATGGAGTGCGGGGCTTTTTTCGCTGGCTGGAAAGCAAGACTTACAAAATGCATGTGCGAGTGTTGCTCAGCCGCTACCGCGCATACGTCACTTGTCCTAAATGCAACGGCGGTCGCTACCAACCCGAAGCGCTCAATTACAGGATTAGTAGCGCGACCGTCTCGGTTGCGAATGGAAGGAGTCGCAAGCTCGCCACAGGACGAGTCCGTCCGACTGGCGGACCGGAGGCATGCGCCACCTTAACCCTGCCTCAATTCCAAGCGCTCTCGATTTCCGACGCGCGTGATCTTCTGCGCACAATCGAATGTCCGCCTGACGACAAAACGACGCAGATGTTGCGCGACGAAATTTGCGCGCGGCTCAATTATCTCTGCGAGGTCGGTGTCGGTTACCTCACGCTCGACCGGTCCACGCGCACATTGAGCGGTGGGGAAGTGCAGCGGGTAAATCTCACCACGTGCCTCGGGGCTTCGCTGGCAAACACGCTTTTTGTGATGGATGAGCCGAGTATTGGATTACACCCGCGCGATGTCGGTCAATTGGTGCGCGTGATGCATAATCTCCGCGACAAAGGCAACACCTTGCTCGTCGTCGAGCACGAGGAACAAATCATCCGCGCAGCGGACAATCTGATCGATCTAGGGCCCGGCCGCGGCGAGCACGGCGGCGAATTAGTTTGGAATGGACCGTTGGAAGAATTTATCTCGCGCGATCGTTTGCGATTGGGGAGCGCGGGCGCCTCGCCCGCACTGGCACGCGCCTCGCG
>JBARMF010000061.1:0-21166 GCA_049802315.1 Candidatus Udaeobacter sp. | reverse complement strand
GGCGACAGTCGATTTCAAGTCAGCCATACTGGCCTGCTGTTCCTCGACCTTTTTGTGTTCTTTGATGAACTCGTTGAGCAACATTACGTTGATCTCAGTGTAGCGTACGCTTAAAGGCTTACCACTGCGCTCGTATATCACCCAATCCGGGTTCACCTCTGCTACATCTTCCGCAATCAAACCATAGTCTAACTCTGTATTCTTGCTGTCTTTATTCTTGTAATGAAACGTGACCGGTTTGAGCTTTACGATGGCTTCACTGGTTTGGTCCATGGGCTTAATGTCTTTTTTAAACCGGCGAGAAGAGACCATAGAGCCGAGCTGGCCGTCGTTGTCTATGATGACTGTTTGAACCCCACCGGAACCGGGCGTCACTCCATGAACATTGCCGATATAGGCTCTATTGGACGTGGTCTGGCCGCCATCGGTATCGCCAGGGCTGCCGAGGCAAATAACATCACTTACGGTCGGGCCTTCGTTTCTGCCGGCCTGGTCGCCGATAAAGGTATTGCCATCGCCCGTAGTAAGGCCATCGCCTGCACGCCACCCCACAATAACGTTGTTGCTGCCGTCGGTGGCGAACTCCAACGCTCGCCGGCCAACGACCACGTTTTCCTCACCAGTTGTTAGGGCGCTGAGAGCAATACTGCCGAGCGCCGTGTTAGCACCGTCAGTAAAGGCAGTGCCGTTGAAAGCCGTCAGCGCCGAGTCACCGACGGCTAAGTTGGACGCCGTAGTTGTGTTGTTAAAGAGCGCAGCCGCACCAATGGCCGTGTTAAACTCACCGGTTGTGTTGTTCCTCATCGCCGCAGCGCCAATTCCGGTGAGATGTCTGCCAGTGGTGTTGAGGTAAGCCACTCGAAAACCAATGGCCAAGTTGAAGTTGGCGTTGTTGTCCTTGAGCGCCTCGGTTCCGATGGCCATGTTGAAGTTGCCAGTCGTGTTGTTGGTAAGCGCGAAGGCACCAATCGCCACGTTACTAAAGCCGTTAGTATCGTTAGTAAGCGCATTGGCACCCACTGCGGTATTGTTGATCCCCACGGCGGGATTGACACTGCCCAGCGCGTTCACTCCCAAAGCTGTGTTTGCACCTCCGGGACACGCGCTTGGGCATTGTGCTTTGAGTGGCGGCGAAAGCGCAAACCAGCAGAGCGCAATTGCCAGTGTAAAAAAACCGCAACGCAATGGCGAGCGGTTGTTGGATCTAATTAATGTTTTCATTTTTCTTTATTCATTTCCTTGGAATTTTACCCTGTTAAAAGCGTGAACTGCCCTCCCAGTTCGCGCGGAAGTGGGGAATCATCCAAAAAAATGGGATCCGCAAGAAAGGGCTCCCATTCATTTGAGTGCATCCCGGCTCCAATTGATTTGTGATCGCGCGAAGCGCCAGTCCAGAGTTCCCCAGACTGATTCAGTCTCCAGAAGATCCGTTGGAAGGTCGCAGGACGTGATCAAGAGCTTTTTATCAGGGTCCGTTGCGGCGGGTCAAGTTCAAAATGTCTCGAAATGTGAACGCTGTGTTTTGATTCCGCCACACAGGTTGTTGCACTCGCCTCAGGTCCGTCGTTTCCCAGTGTGTCGTTGTTACGACTTGCTATGGCTTAAACGCACTAATGAAGACCGTAAACCTCGACTAATGCGTTGCCCGTAGCGCCGTTGGCTCCGCTAACAATGGCAGTATATTTTCCTGCCGGCAGGTGAAGCACAAGTGCCGATTCGCGCGGATCTACCGGCGAAAGTGTATTCTTCCGGATGTCGACCCAATTAATATTGTCTAGCCAGTTGTCATTGCTCGCGATAACAGAGCCACTCGAATCATAGATGGTCACTGTGGGATCGCTTAGCACTCCGCTAACACCATGAGAAGCAAGCGACGGACCAATGGCGCGCACCACTACCGTCGAGCTTCCCACGTCTCCAACGATAAAGCCGCTAATAAGCACGTTATCGCCGGTGCCGACCGAACCGCGGGTGCTTATGTTACCCAGCGTAGAGTGGGATAGCGGCGAGATATCGTAAAGCTCGACCAAAGCAATCCCCGGGGGCGAATCCTTTCCGGTGACTACCACCGTGTACGCGCCCGGCGGCAGGCTTAATGCGGTGGCCGATTCCGCTAGATTAGTCGGCGCAAGTCCGTTGGACTCTACTATGAAGTGGTTTGGATCGGACTTCCAGTTGTCGTTGGTAGCGATGCGCGTGTGGGAAGAGTTATACACGCTGAGAACCGGGTCGGCGAGTACCCGGGAAACTCCAAACCCGCTGAGCGATGGCCCCAGCGCTCGAAGCACTACGCTCTTGGGATCGGTTCCGTTGATGATAAACCCACCGATCAGAACATTGTCACCGCTCCCAACGAGTCCCCGGGTAGAGATGTTGAGAGCTTGAGGCCCAACTCTCGGGAACTTCGTATTTTCCAGATGAATCGGAACCGCCCGGTAGATCTTCCCACAGCTGGTAGTCGGATAGCGATAGGAAAAAATCGTCTCGCCAGCTGCGTTCAGACCTACCAGGTGCGCGAACCCGTTTTGTCCATTGGGGTTTTCCAATGCATAGTCAATGAGGTAGTTCTTCGGCGCGTCCTCATAAGCGCTTCCGCAGTACGGGCAGTGGACAAGCTCGTTCATGGGGAAGTTCCAAACTTCAGTCGCGGTCTTTGCTGCCAGGTCCAAGCTATACTTGCGCGGACTGGCATAGTCACGTTGGTCTCCCGATGGCGCCTGAAAGACGCTCTTTTGTCCGTTATCGAGAACTAACAGATTTTGATCGTAAGTAATCGAAGGCGCGTGTTGCCCGATCGGAGGCAGGCTACCAGGCGAGACCGTGAGCGCAAATTTTCTCAAAGACGGAAATTGGTACCATTTTTTCGTTGGATCTCCGAGGATCCATTTAATCGCGTTTGTTTCATAATCGAGGCATATGAGGAAATTCTCCCGGCTCGAAATGACCAAGGAGTCGTCTGCTCTGTTGTAGGCGGAACCGTTGAGATGGAACCAATCGGTCGGCGCGGGATAAACGAACTGGCTGGGATCGTCTCCACCAGCGATCATGGCTGCCCTGATAATGCTGGCCATGTTCCATTGCTTCAAAACTGTGCCTGAAACGTCTACCTCGATTAGTGTCGATTCGAAGTTCGTTGTGGTACTCGCGTCAAGGATAATGCCAACCTTCCCCCGATCGATATTGTGGTGGAAATTGACAACTCCGAGACCGCTGTAATCGCCAATCTGGGTGAAAGCACCATCGAGCTCGATCCGACTCAGTAGGTGGCCACGACCCAAATAGATTGCGTTATCAAAGAAGATGAAATTACCGGCCGCGATATTAGCAGTGCCCACCCACCGAAGGGCGCCATCCGTGTCGATGATAGCGGGTTCGAAATAACCGCAATCGCCCTTAAGCATAATGTAGTCGTAGCTCAAATCGATGTTATTTGTACGTGCTGATACGATTATCGGATTGTCATACCCGCACGGATCATCGAAAGTGGCGGCGGCGATCGAGGTGACAGCTTGCTTTGAAGAACCGTCCTGAAAGCGATAAGTCAGTCTTACGGTGTTCCGATATCCAGCGTAAAGTCCGTAGACTGGCAAGATAATCTCTGGCGCCTCTTCGAACCCCCGGCTCACAAGGTAGTCATTGGAATAAGTGCCTGATAGTGGACGCGTGACAGAACCCGGTTTCGGGTCGATCGCGAACTGGACGCTCTTCAGAACGCTTGTATTGCTCACCTCCAGGGTCAATTTACTGATAAATGGCGTAGCGCCTGCTGTGTTACCTGTGATCGTTACCGTAGTGTCATCTGCCTGGGTCGCGCCGGTCAGATGGGAGAAGATTATGAACACGACACCTACGAGGACTAGTGAGCATCTTTTCATAAGGCACATATTTTTATAGCTTTCTCCGAGACGAGCTGCCCGAGCATTTTAAAGGTTCACTCCCGTGCAGTAAGCATCTTTAATGAACGCAATTCCTGCGGACGAGTGTATGACCTAACGGCAGAGTGCCGCATGAGATCAACACAACCGGGAGACAGATGCTCACGCCCAAACAGCGAACAACGCAAAAAGCCGCTTCCTGGTCGCTGCCTCCCGAAATCCGTTTGTCCCATATAAAGCCCCTGCGACGAGTCTTGATAGTCAATTAGCCAAGGCGGTAAAGCCGAGTAGCAATGCAGCAAATTAGATCTCGAAACCGAATGAATTTACTTGTTAGAGCGCGTACGGGTTAATGGAGGCTATAAACTTCGACTAAGCCAATGCCTGTACCGTCATTGACTCCGCGCACGACAGCGGTATAAGCACCTGCTGGCAGATAAAGCACGAGTGCCGATTCGCGCACATCTATTGGCGAGAGTGTATTCTTCCGGATGTCGACCCAATTAATATTGTCCAGCCAGTTGTCATTGCTGGCGATAACAGAGCCACTCGAATCGTAGATGGTCAGTATGGGATCGCTTAGCACTCCGCTCAGACCATAAGAAGCCAGCGACGGGCCAATGGCGCGCACCACCACCGTCGAACTTCCCACGTCTCCAACAATAAAGCCGCTGATAATTACGTTATCACCGGTGCCGACGAAACCGCGGGTGCTCATGTTCTGCACCGTAGAGTTGGATAGCGGCGAGATATCGTAAAGCTCGACCAAGGCAATCCCCGGGGGCGAATCCTTTCCGGTGACTACCACCGTGTACGCGCCCGGTGGCAGGCTTAATGCGGTGGCCGATTCCGCTAGATTAGTCGGCGCAAGTCCGTTGGACTCTACTATGTAGTGGTTTGGGTCGCCCTCCCAGTCGTCGTTGGTTGCGATGAGAGTATGGGAAGAGTTATAGACGCTGAGAACCGGATTGGCGAGCACGCCGGAAACTCCAAACCCGCTGAGCGATGGCCCCAGCGCTCGAAGCACTACGCTCTTGGGATCGGTTCCGTTGATGATAAACCCACCGATTAGAACGTTGTCACCGGTCCCAACCAGCCCTCGGGTAGAGATGTTGAGAGCTTGAGGCCCTACTACCGGGAATTTTGTACTTTCCAAATGAATCGGAAGTGAATTGTACGCAGTGTTACAACCCTGTGTTGGATATTGATAATAGAAAATCCTTTCGCCGGCAGCATCCAAGCCCACGAATTGCGCGAATGTGGGAACGCTGGGCGGTCCACCGCCGTTAACGAACGCGTAATCGATCAAGTAGTTAAACGGCTGATCCTCATAGACACTTGAGCAGAACGGGCACTTGATGTTCTCATTCGCCGGGTAGTTCCACACTTCAGTCGCAAGGTTTCTTGCCAGGTCCACGGTATACTTGCGGGGGCTCGCATAGTCGCGTTGAGCCCCTGGAGGATTCTGGAACTGACTCATTTGACCGTCATCAAAAAGGAGAAGACTTTGATCGAAAGTAATCGAGGGAGCGTGTTGCCCGATCGGTGGCAGGCTGCCAGGCGCGACCCCAATCGCAAATTTCCTCAAAGACGCGAATTGGTGCCATTTTTTCGTCGGATCTCCCAGGATCCATTTGATGGCACCTGTGTTATAATCCAGAGCAATAACAAAGTTCTCGCGGCTTGAAACGACCAGGGAGTTATCGGCCCGGTTGTATGCGGCGCCGTTGTTATGGAACCAGTCGGTCGGCGTTGGGAAGACGAATTGGCTCGGGTCGTCACCGCCAGCAATCATTGCTGCGCTGATGATGTTAGCCATGTTAAACGTCTTAAGGACGTGACCGTCGTGGCTATCAACTTCCATTATTGTAGATTCCAAGTAGGAAGTGGTATCCGGCTCAAGGAGTAATCCTGTTTTACCGGGATCGATATTATGATGGAAGTGGACCACGCCGAGACTGCTATAGTCCGCAACCACGAGGACCGTCCCATCAAGCTCGATGCGAACCAACTGGCTGCCTTGCGTCACGTACACCCCGTTGTTAAAGAAGGTGCTAGCGGCAAAAATAGCGTTCATCGTAGCTAGCGGACTCACCCATCGCAATGCTCCATCAGAATCGAGAATGACAGGTGAGAAAGTCCCGCAAGCAGACCTGTCAAAGATATAATCATAACTCAATTGAGTACTGTTCGACCTCGGTTGAAGTATCGTAGGAGTGTTGTAGCCGCAGCCTTGATCATTGAAAGCGGCGGTCGCGATCGAGGTGACCGCTTGCTTTGAGGAATTGTCCTGGAAGCGATAAGTCAGTCTTACGATATTTGAGTATCCAGCGTAAAGTCCGTACACCGGCAGAATAATCTGTGGTGGATGTTCAAACCCCCGGCTCACAAGGTACTGGTTGGAGAAGGTGCCTGATAAAGGGCGAGTGGCAGAGCCCGGTTTCGGGTCGATCGCGAACTCAACGCTCTCCAGAACGCTTGTATTGCTAACGTTCAGCGATAATCTGCTGATAAAAGGCGTAGCACCCGCCGTGTGACCTGTGATCGTTATCGTGGTGTCATCTGCCTGCGTTGCGCTGGTCAAATGGGAGAAGGCCATGAACACGGCACCGACGAGGATTAGTGAGCATTTTTTCATAAGGCGTTTGTTTTTTCGTTTTCTATAATAGCGTGCCGAGGATGTCGACGAACGCCGTTTATGTCCAGCAAAAACTTGAACGAGACGCATTTTTTCAGGATCTCGGATTTGGGCGCGGAGCGAGATCGTGGCGTGAAACGATAAAAAAGGCTGCATGCCGGCGTTCGCACGACCAAATCGATTTGTTTGCCGGGTCTTGCATTTCAGTTGCATACCCATTCGTCAATCGCGTCATTCGGTTTCAGGATGCCCACAATCGACAGGGCGAAATCGCGTTGCAGTCTTCGATCGCCATGCCGGAATGAAAGAATACAGAGGGGGCGCGATTGCCACGATGTTCAAACGGATTGAGGGAGCGTGAAAAAGTACTGACAGCCGGAACGGTGAACCTTAACTTCCGGTGAACTCATCGGAAGTACTAAACCAATGAAAGGTGGTGAAACGTACTCTAACCAACGCGCTATTCTTCACGTCACCCGAGCCACGCTTCAAAGGCTTGTCCGTTTTCGTGCCGGTCTTCCCAGTAAGACAAATTGCATCCGGACCTCTCAGCGAGCTTCTGCATGCTTCCCCGGGAAAAATATTGAATGTGTGCCGGCACGTGGTTGTAGGAGTATTGCTTCCATTCAGAAATCGTGCTTTTTCCCGGTTGCCATCCCTCGGGACGGTGTGGAGCGGTAACAAAAATCGTTCCCCCTTTGGCTAAAAGGGACTTGCAACGCTGTATAGCTGCAACTGGATCCGGCAAATGTTCGATCACGTGGGTAAGCGAAATGACATCGAATGGTGCTAAGATATCCAACTCCGCCTCTGAGATAGCGCAAACGAGATATTGATCGACCCAGTCACACTCGTTAGCTACTTCCCCCGAAACATCTTGAGCGATGGTCTTGCATGAGCTGTCTAATCGCTTGGCGGCTCGACACATCCAGGCGCGGCCAGCTCCTACTTCGAGGACCGAAAGTGCCTGTTTCAAAGGGACCGATCGAGCCGCCAATATCCTTGCCAGGCAGTTAGACATGTACTGATTAATCGCCTCTACATGCGCAGGATCAGTGTAAATCGCGTCGGTGAATTGATCGCTCTTCGAATACATTGTCTCCAAGTCTTCCTTCGAGGGTGTAGGATCGATGTAAACAAGGGCATTGCAGGTGCAGTAAGTCAGCCTGTACCGCCTTACAGCAAGATTGCCACCAAATGTCGCATCGAGATAACCTATCAAATCATTCTTGCCCGGCGGAGTCGAGCAAATCGGGCAAGACCTGCAGTCAGAATTCTCTTCGCCCTTCATGGTCACAATCCCAGTTCCCTTTGTAAGCCTCGCGAGTCTGGCGCGCAAACCAAGGTCAGGTAGCGGCCGGTAACTAACTATGCCTTCTGTTGCCTCGCCTGCATGAGATCCCTTAGACGTTGTTCCTTTTGGATAAGCAAGTCTTGATACATTTGGATAAGACCATCTCTGTTAGCCATCAAGCCACGGAGGTACTGGTAGTCGCTTTCCGCAAGAACTTGGCCAGACTTAACGTGATCGGGAAACGGCCTGGCTACGTAGAAAGTGGTATGCGGCGCTACAACCTCTTCCGCGGGGCGATCTTTTGTGTAGAGGTAAATTGAAAATGACTTCCGTGACAAATGTTTCTTGTCTTCAGGCAGCCGAATCACCGGAAATCCGTGCCAACTATACTCATTAGTTTCGAAAAACACCGCTCGATTGAATGACGGTACGAACCCTTTAATTTCGTTGGTTTCAGGGATCCGGGGATTGGAATGCAATTCTATCGACCCGCCCCAGGACTCCTCCCACTCTTTATTCAAATAGATAAGAATATTTAGTCTCCGATGGAGCATTCGCCCTTCATCAATGTTGAAATCGATGTGCGCGTCGAGGTATTGACCATCCAGGTTCTCATGTGTCCCACCACCAAAAAGGTTCTCATCAGCAAGCAGGTCGGGAATGCCGGTCAGGTCAGAGATTAATTGGAGGAAAGGCTTCGAATTGATGTAATCATAAAAGCTCGCATAAAACGGACTGATCGAACTGACGTTTTCTATCACCGCTTTGCCTCCAACGTGCCCGAGCTCATTCATCGCCTTTTTTTTGTCGAAGCTCGGAAAATCCCTAAGTAGGCCTTCGCAAATCTCGGGCTTAAGGAAGTTGTCGATCTGGACGTGGCGGAAGGGAAGCGCGCTCTGAAAAGCCTGCCGGATATCAGGTGCGTTGTCGATAATCTGCTGGTTAATCATGTGGAAATCTGATAAAGCCGTAGAGGTGGAAGTCAATTGTGAAAACATGGGTTTTCAAAAAATGTTCGGGTGACAGGGACGGCTCTCGCATTGCTGGCTGAAGCGGCCTTGACCCGCTGGACGTGGAGCTGCCCGGCTCGATTGCTCCTTGACCCAAGATGCGAACACGATTTTCACATTTGTTTTCTCGAGAGTGCGGCGAACAAGGCAATCGCCTGAACAAATTCGCGCACCGTCCAATTTGGACGCCAGCTATTTCATTGAAATACCCCGGGATTTGGCGCTCCGTGCGATCGTGCGCAAAACTAATACCTGAAGCCAGTTGGATCCAATTCACAGAGCACCAACTTTGCGATTCGGAGCAAAGGGATTTCCCGAGCCGAAGAATGCTTTTATCGAAGGACCTTCGCTTGGTCGCTCAATTATTGCTCGTTGACGTTATTCCAATTCCGGTCAAGAGAAGTTTTGCGTTGTAACGGTTTCATCGCTAGCAACGATAGAAGCGTAATGCTGCACCATCATTTTCCTTACCTAATCTCGCCTTTTCATTGTGGCTTCGTCTCGGGAAGCGACAACCCGCAATTTGTCCGGGTAAAACCCACGACAAAATCCATTACCAGCCGCCAGGCGATTCCTCCCGACCCGACGATCTGCGGATGCGATATCCTCACGAGTATTTTGATGCCAGGTCCGAGAGAGCAATCACCTATCTGAGTATTAGTCGTCGGCCGCCTTGCGAAAATGACAGCTAAGAACAATCCGGATTCAGCGGAGATAACTCGGCCAGCCCTGGTGCTGGTTAATCGCCGACTTTCGTTTGACGCGGCGATAGGTATTCTCTGCCTCGTTGTAGCGCTTCTCTTTTACTACGGGACAGTCTTGCGCATCGAGTTTAAGCGTACGGATTTCCTTGATCTCAACCCTTATCCAGATGCGGTGGAATATTTCGCACAAGCTAACTCGATCTTGAAAGAAGATTCGCCGGCGATCCAAATTGGCTACGACAGATTACCTTCCCGCTATCCACCGGGCTATCCAGTCTTGATGATCCCTTGGCTGCGATTTCTGCCGCACAACGCGATTCTGGCCCCATTTAGAACAAATCAGACAATCGGTCTCTTACTTTTGGCAGGCACCTTCCTGCTTTATTTGATGATTGGAAGGCCCCTCGCTGGAGGACTGGCGGCCCTGTTGATCGCAACTCAACCAGCGTTCATTACATTTAGCCGATCATCGATGAGCGACCTCAGCGGTGGGGCTTCTGCGGTGCTCGTCTTTGCCCTGGTCTACCTGGGACTCGCTGGGCGGCGCCGCTGGTTGATTTACTGTGCCGCGATTGTTCTTGGACTGTCTTTGTGCATACGGCCACAGTTATTATTCCTAGCGCCGTTATTAATTGCCATGGCTCTCTTTCCGGGTATCGACTCCTGGACAAAATGGTTCATTCATTGCTGTCTTGTGCTTGTTGTATTCGCGTTGGCCGCAAGCCCATACTTTATTCTGAACACTTTGGAATTTGGTAATCCGTTAAGGACTGGTTACGAATTCTGGGGCCTGTCCACCAAGACTGCTTTTTCCTTGCACAACGTCCCTACCCAAGCCGCTTGGATTTGGTCTGAGATCACTGCCAACTGGGATCAATTTCAGGTAGCGAACCTCTTTGGCACCGGCACCTACGTCGTGCCAGCTTTTATCTTTCTGTCTGCTCTCGGTTTCGCGTTCATCCGCGTCCGGCGCTTCGAGATCAGCGCTTTGTTAGCAGCAAGCGCCTACTTTGTGGCGATTGTAACCTATGCCTACGTCGAGGGCAGGTTCTACATACCTATTTTCTTCCTGTTGGTTGCTCTCGCCGTTCTGCCAGCAGAGTGGGCAGTGGGCCAAGCTCTTAGGGGCCGCTTTTCGATCTGGGCGTTTGGAGTTATTGGGGTATTTCTGCTCACCTGTATCGGTTATCCTTCACAATCAGGCTTTAAGCCCAGGGGCGGCCGATCACAAGCCTGGGACGCTCTTCATTACGAAAGCGGCAATGGCAAATCATTCTATTACGAGGCGCAGAAGGAATTCATTCGCTTTTTCCAAGACGCTCCTGGTATCGTTTTGTCCGACATCGATCCAACGTACTTAAACGTCTTGTTACCGAAGCCATTCGTAGCGGCCCCAATCGACGGTAAGCATAATTATTCTTACAGCCAATTCTGGCATTATGGGAAAGTCGACGCCCTTCGGCTAGTCCAAAGTGGGCTCGATCACGCGACGCCCGTGTACGCCTTGCTTGCACCTCCGATAAACGGTGATCAGGACGTTCAGCGTCTCCCGTCGATCCAAGGGTACAGTTGGAAACGGAGCGAGAAATCTAATTCAAGAGCTGTAATCATGACATTGACAACGGATGCCGGTGCTCCAACCTTAGACTCTACCTCTCCGTCAATGGAATGACGCAAAATGAAGTTATCCGTCGTTATCCCTTGTTATAATGAACGATCGACGATTGAAGCTGTGGTTGAAGCAATTCGCTCGGCACCAGTCAAAAACGTGGAAATTATCGTTGTCGACGACGGATCAACCGATGGAACGAGAGAGCTTCTTAAAGCCAAACCTCATGGGTGGGCCGAGAAGGTTGTGTTGCAGGAACGCAATTTTGGCAAGGGCGCAGCTTTGCGCGCCGGTTTCCAGGCAGCTACGGGCGACATAGTAATCGTTCAAGACGCCGACCTGGAGTATGACCCCGGCGAATACCCCATCCTTCTTGAACCAATTTTGGAGGATCGCGCTGACGTTGTGTTCGGTTCCCGGTTCATGGGCGGCAGACCTCATCGGGTGGTTTACTTCTGGCACATGGTGGGAAACCGATTTCTTACATTGCTCTCCAACATGTTTACAAACTTGAACCTCACTGACGTGGAAACATGTTACAAAGTGTTTCGTCGCGACTTCCTGGACGCCATTACTATTGAAGAGAACCGGTTTGGTGTTGAACCCGAGCTTACTGCGAAGATAGCAAAGGCGGGGTCCAGAGTTTACGAGGTCGGCATTTCATATAATGGCCGGACTTACGAAGAAGGAAAAAAGATAGGATGGCGTGACGGTGTAAGAGCTGTTTATGTGATTGTAAAGTATAACCTATTTCGAAGGAACAAAGGTTCATGGAAGGGCAATACTCAGGAATCGATATCCTCAAGGCGCTCGAGTGCGCACACAACTACAACGATTACTTAACTCGCTTAGTCTGCGAATCAACCGAATCAAAGGATTTGATCGATTTCGGCGCGGGTACTGGCACCTTCGCGAAACGTCTGCGCGAGAAAGGTCGCCGGGTGCTTTGCATCGAGCCTGACTTCTCGCAGCGAGAACGTTTAATTGAAGCAGGTTTCGAAGTAGTTCCAAATATCGATTCGCTTCCAGACGAGTCGCTGCCATTTCTTTTTTCACTGAATGTGTTTGAGCACATCGAAGATGATCAGCGTGCAATCGAGATGATCTATCAAAAGCTAGCCCCGGGAGGAGGGTTACTCTTGTATGTCCCGGCTTTTCACTGCCTTTGGTCAACATTGGATGACAAGGTTTGCCATCACCGTCGCTATACGAAGAAAACTCTACGCACGCTCGTTGGGCCGAAGTTTTCGATCGAGAAGCTGCAATATGCCGACTCGCTCGGCTTCATTGCCGCCCTGAGCTTCAGGTTATTGCGCAAGGATTCGACTTCCTTAACAGCGAAATCAATTGGCTGGTATGATAAATGGATTTTTCCACCTAGCCGCATGCTCGATATTCTGTTTCATCGGTTTCTAGGGAAGAATGTATTTGTTATTGGCAAGAAACTCCCTTCCGAACTTTCCCATGCTGCTATTCATACACAGCAGCCAAACCACTCTACCCAACGGGAGCTGAACAGCTGAAATATCAAGCCGTCGTCAAAGCGGGGCGCACGTAATGAGCTCTGGCATTGCTTCAGATCGCCTGCCCAATTCGCCAAAGCGATCAAACCGCGGAGCTGTTGGTACTTCTTTCTAAAGATAGCGATGTAACGATCGTGCTCCAGGTCTTGTCGGTAGTGAGGATTTGATTGCCGGGACAGAGTGGAGAAATCGACAGCAGGGTGTACGGTGCTAGGGTACCGGCTAATAGGGAAATCATATGGATAAAAAATTTTGTCGCAATCTACCACCGTCACTTTCAGGCAAATGCATTGGTACGATATCGAGAGTTGATTCCTCGATCACAGGTCGACTTCTGCTGGCGTTTCTAGTAAGTCAAGCGATAACGGCTCTGCCCGTAAACTCGCGAGCTGCCTCATCGCCTGGCCTGTCGGTGGGGCGAGATGGCACGCTGTTACGAGACGGGGCACCCTATCGCGGGGTGGGCGTGAACTATACGGATGCTTTTTTGCGTCCACTCAGGCATCCAGAAGATGAAACGTACCGGGACGATTTTCGCAAACTGTCTACTAACCACATCCCATTTGCGCGCATTGCGGCATGCGGCTTCTCGCCAAGTGATTATCAGTTATACCTGCAGGACAAAGAAAAGTATTTCAAACTACTCGATGGAGTCGTGCATGCAGCCGAAGAGTCTAACGTAGGTCTTATTGCCGATCTTTTTTGGGCAAGTTACGCGGTGCCGGACCTGGTCGGCGAACCGCGCGATCAATGGGGTAACTCACAAAGTAAAACGCGACAGTTCATGCGCACATACATACGCGAGGTCGTGTCGCGCTATGTGAATTCTCCCGCGATCTGGGGTTGGGAGTTTGGTAACGAATATAACCTTTCACTGGACTCTCCCGACGCCTGGCGAAATCTGCCTCCGACCAATCCTCGCCTGGGCAGGACGAGAAGCCGTAGCCCGGATGACACGCTTACTACTGAGATCTTCACCAGCGCGTTATCGGATTTTGCCAGGACGGTGCGTGAGATTGATGGCCACCGCATGCTACTTACCGGCAACACCATTCCGCGATTTTCCGCTTACCATATGCAGACAGAGAAGAGGAATGGGCCAGATAGTGCCGCCCAATTTGCCACAATGCTGGCACGTCAGAATCCCGGAGTGTTTAATCCGGTTTGCATTCACGCCGCTCCGGTGTCAGTCTCGCACTCCTTTGACAGGCGGCCAGCTTCGTACGACGAACTAATCCGAGTATGTGCTGGCGCAGCGCGCTCTGCCTCGAAGTCACTCTCCATCGAGGAATTTATCACCTGTCCACCAAAAACGGAGTGTAGCATTGCTACTCGCCGAGAGAATGTGAATCAAGTGCTGGCGGCAATCCAGGCAAATAACGTTTCGCTGGCGTCAGTCTGGGTTTACGAGAGAAAGCTGCTGCATGATCCTAACAGTTTAAGCTTTGACGATGATACCGCCTCGGTCCTGCAAATGATTGGGGATTTTAATCGAAAATGGTCGCATTGAAATAGGGATACCAGAACGACGTGGAGCGATCAGCCAACTTAGTTTTCCAAAGGCTTTGCTCCATATCGCAATAGCGAGGTCGTGGAGAAAGAAGGTTAAGAGCTGTTGATCGATTCGCCCGGAGACTTCAATGCGTTTCACAAAATGGAGAGTTCTCCGAGGCTTTAGTTCGTTCCAGTGTCTGAATGATCTGCAGTGCTCGCTGATATTGGCTCTCAAGAGCGGCCGTATGTTGAACACGTTCGGTAAATTCGGCTTCCATTTCGACAGCTGCAGCAAGTGAAGCCTCAGCTGGCTGCAAACTTTGCTCCAAATCTCGGCTCAATCGCATTGCCTCTTCGACAACCACTGGAGCGGTTGCGGAATCGTCCGTACTAAAATCGGCTGGTACATTCGAGCTGTTAATGCGTTCGCTGAGGGGTTCCAGACACTTTGCAGAATAAGCTTCGCCGAGGAAATCGAGCACCGATCGCAGCGCGGTATCGGGATTCTCGATCAGATCGGAATACCTTAATCGGTGAATCACGCTCGGACCGTAGGCGCGTTCAGCAGTGAGGCATGCGCTGACAGTTCCAAGCCAGTAGCGATACGCTTCCTCTTCGCTTGCCACTAACTGGGTTCCTGCGACACGGTGGAAGTTAAGCATCGAGCGCACAACAGACAATGCATCTCGCACGATGTGAATGAATAAGGCGTCTGGAAAAAGCTTGTGCAGGCCATAGACGTGCCAGGAATACTCAGGCGTCCCATCGACCCAGCGGGTTTTGAACTCAGAGTCTAAGACGTCTATCCAGCGAGTCTTGGATTCGGCATCCAAGATGGTGTGAAGCGAAGCAAGGATGTCGGCGTCGATTGGGCCGTTTGCGGGAGAACGATTGCGAGTTTGATACTGCTGAATCGCTGCACTCATAGCGGGATTCAATTCGCCAGTTACTTCGCCTAGGTAAAGTCCTTGATCCTTGAGTATGCGCTGTACTCCTGTTATCAGGCGCTGCCGATCCAGGTCAAATCGATGTTTGCAAATCAAGCCGTCGATACTCTGCCCGATATGGGAGAAAAATTCATCGCATGAGATGCCCATTGCGCTCAAAATCGAAAGTATGCCGCGTCCGCTGCCAATCTGGTGACTGACGGCAAGGTTCACCGCGAACGGCCCCATCCAGCTCGACTCGGGGACTGGAAATATATTTGGATGCTGACCCAAACACCAAGTGAGAATGCTTGTCCCGGACCGCGGCGATCCTACGACAAAGATGGGTCTATGTATACTATGCTGCATTCCGTCGCCCACTCAATTCTCGTTCTCCTACGCTTCCTGCCGGATCGAGTCAATCCACGGACGGCTTTCGGCGCATCCAGAAGCTGCCACTCGCCCAGGATGACAAGTTCCGAAAAGCAGCTTTGAGATCTTCCTGATGGTAATGGTTAAGATAACTATTGGCGAGTAACACTTCGAACTCAGAATTAAATGTGAGGAAGGCCTGCAGCAGGTACTGCTCGTTCCAAAAGCGAAATTCATCCAGCACCCAGTCACGCCGGTACTCAAAAGGCAGGAAGATGTCGTGGACGTGCACGATCACTCCCGGCTGGAGACGTGGTAACACTTCCAGGAATAGGTAATTGACGTCGCCGCCAATCTTCACGGTATGGGAACTGTCGATAAACAATATGTCGCCCGATTGGAGCTGTGAGAAAAATTCCAAATCCATGTCCTGCACCTTTTTCGTAATCAACGATTGCAACCCAGGAAGTTTATCGCGAAGAAAGTCCCTTGGAAATGGGTCGATGCAGATCAGAGAAGAGTTTTTGTTTTTGGCAGCAGCTTGGCCGAGCACAAGAGAAGAAAAACCGCTGCCCACTTCGATGATCCTCCGTGGTTGAAAGTGGCGGACCATACAGTAAGCAACCAGTGCATCGACGCCATGAAACGGCCTCTTCTGTCCAGGCGGAGGCTCTATTGGGAGGTTGTTATATTCGTCCCGGAACTTTGTAAGATGGTTTCGCAGCAGATTGAGCTGAATCGCGTCGTTCATGTCGATGCCCACCAGGTTGCTCGGTTGCTTCCACAGCGTCTCGGCCAACTCCCGAGTGTCGGGAATAGGTTGATGAAAATGAACCGGCGTCACATGGAAACCGTGCTGTTCCCAGACTGGAAATAGCTCGTGAAATTTTCCGCTATGCAGACAATGAGGCATGACAGCCGCGATAAATTGCGAAAGCTCGATCATGTCGATGTTTCCCTGCTTCGCTTCGCTTGCAAGCTTACGCAAAATCGCCGACACGGAATCAGAGTCACGTTTGACTTTGACCGCATCAATTGGCTTATCTGGCTGACTGGCGCCGTAAAGGCGAAAATCATATGTTACCGAATCGGTAATCCACGGAATCTCCGCCTGGCCTGCACTCTGGCCTTTGCTTAGCAGCTTCTCGCTACCGGGAGAAGTGGACACGCGTACCTCAGCTCCCGCGGGATCATTCGTATCCCATGAGACTACGCAGTGTTGCCCGAAACAAATGGGGTTCGGGGTTGCTGTTATCTTCCCGGTAATCTGCCCGAGTGGCTCCGTCTTATTCACTGCCGGTAACCAACATCAGCGGCTACGATGAGTTCGGGTTCCGCAACCGACCGTGACGGCTCCAAGCTTTTCAGGTGTCTATCGCTGAAGAGAAATTCCAGTTTTTCTCGTGCAGCATCGGTAGAATAGAGCTCTTGCGTTTTGCTAATGCCGTTTTGCGAGAGCCGCTTCCAGAGCTCTTCCGATTCGTAGAGCTCAATCAACGCGCGCGCTAAATCCTCCGGTTCGTCAGCTATGAGAACGTGTTTATGGTCGACGAGGTTCATTCCCTCCACCGCGATTGAGGTCGCCACAACTGGCACGCCGAAGGCCATGCTTTGATTGATCTTGCCTTTGATGCCCGCCCCAAAACGCAAAGGAGCCACAGAGAGCCGCACGCTGTCGAAAAACGAGCGCACATTCCGTTGCAATCCCGCGACAATGATCCTGTCGCTCGCCAAGGCAACGAGTTCAGGGGGCGCCTTGTCACCGATGATGTAAAATTTTGTATCCGGCAGACGGTCACAAACGAGCGGGTAAATCTCCTCCACGAAAAACAGCACCGCATCGATATTGGGCCTGTGCTGAAAGCCGCCGATGAAAAGCCAGTCCCGCCGTAGTGCAAACGACGGGACCGGCCCGGTGACGTCAACAATGTTCGAAACCAATTGAATAGACTTGTTAGGCCAATTCTCCTGCAGCATTTGCTGTTCGATTGGGCTTACTACCCACGTTTCATCTGCCTCCTTTATTAAGTCATCTTCCAGCAGCTGTCTCTCTTGTGCTTTCCGGCGCACATCGGGATCTTGAGTGAGTTGCGCTTCCCGTTGTTCGCGCAGGTAATGCAAATCAACGGTATCAAAAATGATCCGGCTCTGTGGCGCGTGCAGACGAACATCGGCAATATGCTTGCGCGCAAAATCGCAGCGGCTTAGCACCACCACATCGAACATAGGACCGTGCGAAATCAGATAATCGCGCACTCTTTTCACGTAGGGATGATGAACAACTTGAATCCCGCGCTTCTGCAGCTCACAGGTGTAAGGTGGCATGTCTGCCAAATTATCAGGGAGGAAAGTGACGCGATGACCGAGCCGGTGAAGAATCTTAAGGATTTGGAACATCCGCAGCGATCCCGAGTCGCGGTCGGGCATCGGCAGATGATGGTCGATCACCAGAATATTCTTGCCCGACGCCGTTCTGGGCCGCTGCAGAAACGTGATATCCCCGTTGGCTGGTCTCTTGGCTAGTTCATCACTCCACACCTCTGCGAAAGTTGAACGGTTAATCTCCTGATGCTTCTTCGCGCCGGTTGAGAGATCGGTGCCACCAGTTGCGCCCTCGTGATGAATCACCTCACTCAGGGGTTGATACAGAACTCTGTAACCAGCTTGGCGAACTTTAAAGGCCAGGTCAGTGTCTTCATAGTAGCCGGGCGCATATCGTGAATCGAAGCCGCCGGCACTTTCAAACAGCGCCTTCGGAATCATCAACGCTGCCGCTGAGCAATAATCCACATCGCGCAGGTAGTTGTATTCGGGTTTTCCCGGATCATCAAACTTCCCGTAGTTCCATCCTGAAGCGTCCCGCCAGATTATGCCCCCTGCCTCCTGCAAACGGCCATCTGGGTAAAGGAGCTTCGAACCGACAATGCCTGCTCGCAGCTCCTCTTTGAAAGTATCAAGCAAGGCAGTTAGCCAACCGGGCTTTACGAGTGTGTCATTATTCAGGAAGACCAGATATTTGCCGCGCGCCGTTTTTGCGCCCGTGTTGCAGGATGCGATGAAACCGGAATTGCTGTCGTTGCGCAGATAGACAAGTCCGCGTGTTTGCGCCATGACCTCGGGAGTGCCGTCAGTCGAACAGTCATCGACCACAATTACCTCGAAAGTGGGTTGTTCTTGCACAGCTTGCAACGAAGCCAGGCATGCATGCGTGTATTCCAACTGGTTAAAAACGGGAATAATGATTGAGACATCAACTTCCTCGTGCTCAGGGAAACAAATCGACGCTAGCGGTAAGATGGGGCCAACTGGCGCGGCTGGCGCCTCTTCGTCGTGCGCGCTTCCATGAACCTGACCGTCAATTCCCGACTGCCCACTCCTTGGAATAGTTACGATCTGAACCGCCTTGATCTCATCATCAATCTTTTTGATCTCAGGATGCTCCTTGCGCCATTTGGAATAGGCGGTCACAATCTTTTCAAGGTGTCCGAACCCGGCCGGTCCTTTTTTGTGGGCCAATTTTGCTTTTAGCGTTGCGCCTGGATTGGCCAACTGCCACCGACGAGAAGTTCGCAGCTTTCGGGCGGCCTCGTCGGCGTCATCGAGGAGGCGCGAGAGTCGTCGAGTATTGTGCAGTTGTTTGCGCAACCGGTCCGTCAACTCCGCGACATACTTCTCGTCTTCTGCGAGATTTACGCTCCTTTGGTGAAGCAAAGCGTTCATCTCCATGATCCGCTGACGTAATTGCTCAATTTCGTTGGTGTAGTGCGTGGTGAGTTGCTCCACCTGCGCCTTGTGGTCGGCTTCGGTTTTGGCAAGATGAGCGCTGATCTCTTCGATCTGCGCCTTGTGATGCTCTTCGGTGTGCGCCAGATGGGTTGTGAGTTCCTTAACTTGCGCCTTGTGTTGCGATTCCGTATGCGCCAGATGGGTGGTGAGTTCTTTAATTTGCGCCTTGTGTTGCGCTTCCGTGTGCGAGAGATGGGCGCTGAGTTTCTCGATTTCGCTCTTATGTCGCGCCTCAGTTTGCGCAAGGAGCTCGCCATAGAGATGCTCGATCTGTGCGAAGCGGTCTGGAACGAAGGAATCGAGCCGGCTCACTGCGCCCGGAAGTAAATCGGTCTCGGGTGACTTCGCGCCGCGGCCGGATTTTGTCGTAGACGCCTTCTTTCTCCTCGGTGACGCTTCCGCAACCAAAGCCCGATAAAGCTCGATCACTTCTGCGGAGACGCCCGCATCAACCAGTTGGTCGATCGTGAAGTGCGTGTGGCGTCGTTTCGTCGCCACTAATTCTGCCGCGTCATGGATTTTCGCATCAGGCAATCCAACAAAATTCGCAATCCGATGTAACTCTTTTTCGGAGTTTTCGAAGAACAGATCGTAATGAGTGAAAAGACGCTCATGATTGCCTACTGTTTCGATCAGGCGCCGGTTATAGATTTCCCAGAGTCGCAGCCCAAATGCGTACGAAGTTCCGTTGCGCTTTCGCATTGAGTAAGCGACTTCCAGGGGATTACGCACAATGATCAGCGTTCTCAAATCTGGCAGGAGGTCCTCCCAGAAAGGCAACGTCAAACTGTTGCGGGGATCCTTCCATCCCCAGATCTGTGCCGAATGAAAGCCCTGAATCAGGAGGCGGGCTTTCGTACGTAACGCTTCCAGCCGTTCGTCGGATAAATTCTCGTTAGTCTTTGGCGGCAGATCCCATGCTCCGCCGAGCGCCTCGAGCAACGCATCATTTAACGCTACAAAGCCCAGATGTTCCCAGAAGCCATCCGGGTTATCCGCCTGTGGTGGCATCAAAGCATCCTTTGAACCCAGATAGAGTCCGCACCCGTGCAGTAGTCGCGTTACCATCGACGTTCCTGAACGGTGCGCCCCGGCGATGCAGATCGCTCTCCGCGTTTCGGTGTTACTTTTCACGCAAAGGCCTTATAGAACGACGACGCGCTGAGTGCGTCAAGGGGATTGCAATGTCTGCGTCACCTCAGCAAAATGTATATCGCAGAAAGTCTAGTCACATCTACGTTTCACAGTGATGCAGCGAAATGATGGCCGCGCTCCAGATGAAATTCGTCCGATCAATTTTGAGTTGAACGTGGCGCCGCATGCGAGCGGCTCTGTTTTAGTCTCCATGGGCAAAACGCGGGTGATTTGCTCCGTCACGATCGAAGGCGCCGTGCCACGCTGGATGAAAGAACAGGGCGTCACCGGTGGCTGGCTGACTGCGGAATATTCGATGCTGCCGTACTCGACACAACCGCGCAAACCTCGCGACATCGCCAAAGGCCGCATCGATGGTCGCAGCGTCGAGATTCAACGTTTGATTGGGCGGTCGTTGCGTGCGGTCACGGATCTCGAAAAACTCGGACCGCGCACGATCTGGATCGATTGCGATGTGTTGCAAGCTGATGGCGGTACACGCACTACTGCAATCACCGGAGCAAGCCTGGCCTTGGCAATAGCTTGTCGAAAATTTGTGCGAGAAAAAAAATTCGCTGCGCCGCCGATGCAAAAATTGGTCGCCGCAGTGAGCGCCGGCATTTTGGATGGTCAGGCGATTGTGGATCTCAATTATGAAGAGGACAAGCTCGTCACTGTTGATTTCAATCTGGTTGCTACCGAGGACGGCGAATTCGTAGAAGTACAAAGCTCTGGTGAAGAAGCGACGTTTACCGGATCACAACTCGATGAAATGCTGGTTCTCGGGCGCAAAGGTATCGC
>JBARMF010000060.1:0-2880 GCA_049802315.1 Candidatus Udaeobacter sp. | reverse complement strand
GCTTCACTCCGCTCAGAATGACGCGGCTAAGCATGTCTGCGACAACGAAACATTTTATCATCGCTACAGCAGGTCATGTCGATCACGGCAAGAGCGCTCTGGTCAAAGCGTTGACCGGCACCGATCCCGATCGTCTGCCGGAGGAGAAGAAACGGCAGATCACAATCGATCTTGGTTTCGCCGCATTGAGTTTGACCGCGCCAAACGGCGATAAAATTGACGCGGGCATCGTCGATGTCCCCGGCCATGAGGATTTCGTGCGCAACATGATCGCCGGAGTTGGCTCAATCGATCTGGCGTTGTTTGTCGTTGCCGCAGATGACGGCTGGATGCCGCAAAGCGAAGAACATCTACAAATCCTCAATTACCTCCGCGTGCAACGCGCCTTGATTGCACTTACCAAGAGCGACCTGGGCCAAATCGACGTCGTCACTAATCAAATTCGCGAACACCTCTCCGGAACACCTTTCGCGGATGCGCCGATTGTTCCCACTTCTGTCAGGACTGGAACGGGCATTGAGAAGCTCGTAGACACGCTGGCAACCCAACTCGCAAAAACGGAGTCCCAACGCGACATCTGCAAGCCGCGCTTGTTTATCGATCGGGTGTTCACGCTTCGTGGGATCGGCACAGTTGTCACGGGAACACTAACCGGAGGGTCCTTGCGCCGCGGCCAGCAAATCGTTGTTTATCCGGGCAATCTCGAAACCCATATTCGTTCGATTCAGAGTCACGGCCGCGAACTGGAAGTAGCGCAGCCGGGAATGCGGACCGCTGTAAACCTACCGGATCTTCGCGTCGATCAGATCAAGCGAGGCGACGTGGTGACGCTTCGTAATCACGCCGCGCCATCTTCGGCTCTGATTGTTCGTATGCAAAGGCCATCGCGCCCGAACGGCGACAAGATCGTTGCACGTCCGTTGAAAAACGGAGCATCGGTATATGTGCATCACGGTGCGTCGCGCATTGCCGCCAGGATTAGATTCCGTGAAAATGGATCTCTCGAGGCAGGCAAAGAAAAAATTGCTCGATTAAAACTTGCCTCACCTATCTATGCGTTCATCGGTGATCGTTTTGTCGTTCGCGATTCCTCGGAGCGACACACCATTGCCGGCGGAATTGTGCTCGATCCAGATGGCGACAAGGAATCACTGGCTGCCAGTGTCGCACTAGACGACGTCAATGCTTTGGTACGCGCGACCCTCGCGCGACACGGTTTTGCGCATCGAGAAAGTCTGTTGAGCAAATCACGATTCAGCGCCGATGAAATTTCTAAAGCGTTGATAGCTTTGGGGCAAAACGACGAGATTATCGTGTGCCAGCACATTGCCGTCGATCGTGAATTCTGGCGGAAACTCCGTGCGCAGGCGGTCGGCTTGATCGATACGGTGCACAAAAAATCTCCAGAGCGCGCCGGTATCGACCTGGGTGAGCTACGTTCAGCGCTCTGCATTCAAGAGGCGGAGGTACTTGAATCGCTAGTGGCGGATCTATGCGAGGGCGATTTCGTCCGCAAAGGATCCGTTATCGCGCGGACTTCCCATCGTCCAACTCTGGCGGTCCACGTTCAACCGGTGGAGAAACGAATCCGCGAAGCGCTCACCGGACAGCCGTTCGATCCACCGTCGCGCAAAGCGATCGAATCAGACCCGCAGGCTCGGCAAGTCGTGCGTTTTTTGATCGAGAACGGTGACGTTACCGAACTGGCTCTCGATGTGGTGCTGTTACGCGAGAGTTTTGAGCGCATGAAATCACACGTGTCCGAATTCATTTCCAAAAACGGACCTTCAACTGTGAGCCAGTTGCGCCAGGCGCTGGGAAGTTCGCGACGTGTCATGGTGCCATTGCTGGAACGCCTGGATCGCGATGGTGTCACGCAACGCGCGGGAGACAAAAGGATACTGTGCAGAAGCCGTAACCCGTGAAACGATCGCCGCCGCTGCTTCTCATGGTGCCATCCCCGCAGGAAGCCTGGGAGGACGTGATCGCTCCCTGGTTCGATCAAGTTTTGCCCGGTGCGTGGCAACGCGAGTTGCCTTCGCTGGTGGTCGTCCCAACGCGCGGGCAGGCTAACGATATTAAGGCGCGCTTAATCGCGAAAGGCTCGTCGCATTTGGGTTTGCAGTTTGTAACACCGTCGAGTTTACGTGCGCTGCTAGAGCGGGATGATGCGACTCCGACTGCTCAGCCCGAACTTCTGCGTTTGCTTCTGGCGATCGCGGCCAGTGAAATGGAAGATCGGCCTAACGAATCTGAAGCGCTTGCCGCCAAAGCTGTTGCTCGTGCGCCCGCTCCACTACTGCGCGCGTTGGATCGCCTCGAAGCTGCCGGTTGGAAATTCGAGGAATTAGGTTTGCCGTCATTTGCGCCAGTGGTTCAGCGTTTTAACGAGCTGTTGAAAAAATGCGATCTTGTACTTCGCGGCGAGAGTGACCGAAGGCGTTTGCAACAGCCCACAGCTGGGAGGCGAGAATTTTCCCATCTGCTCATCTGCGGATTCGACGGAGCGCATTGGGCAGAATGGTTTCTTCTGCGCAGCGCGGTCGAACTGGCAGAAAACGCCACGATCGTGGTCGAAGAACCCCGAGAAAATTTTTTCGATGTCGATCTTTGCTGGATTGGCTCCTGGGAAGAAGTCTGCGGCGAAGCCCAACGCCTATCGAAAGCGACAACGATCACCGCACTCGGCGATTCGCTTTTCAGCGAAATGGAAATGCGCGGAGGCGCGGAAACGGCAAAGCGTTTCGATTTTCTGATCGGCACAAACTTTTCCGAACAAGCCGAAGCAATCACGCGACAATGCGTTCGTTATTTGGCAGATGAGAAATGCACGCGGCTGGGCGTGATTTTTCCGCGCAGCGGGGCCTTGCCGCGCCTGGT
>JBARMF010000059.1:0-3556 GCA_049802315.1 Candidatus Udaeobacter sp. | reverse complement strand
AAATGGCGAAAACCAGTGGCGCACTGGCGCGTCATGGAGAAGAAAAGCTGCCGTACATTTCCGTTCTCACGAACCCGACGACTGCCGGCGTGATGGCGAGCTTTGCTTCGTTAGGCGACGTAATTATCGCCGAGCCAAAGAGCATGATCGGTTTCGCCGGACCGCGCGTGATCAAGGAAACCACGCACCAGGACTTGCCTGAAAGATTTCAGACCGCCGAATTTCTCGAGGAACACGGCCTGGTCGACATGATCGTGCATCGGAAAAAACTGCGCGACGAGATTAGTCGATTACTGAGCTACTTTGCAGTGACGCCGTGAATGTGGGAGGGGCCTTAGTGCCGCGACCTCTTCTAAGCTACAAACAGGCGCTCGCCTGGCTTTACGGCCTCCAACGCTTCGGGATCAAACTAGGTCTCGATAACATTCGGCGGCTGCTCGACGAATTATCAAGGATCGGCGGCTTCCAAGCCGCTGTGGGCGATCTGCCGCCTTCGGTCGCCGCGGCGACCTACGGCGTGCCAAGGGAGATCGCCCTTCCTTGGAAAGTCATCCACGTTGCCGGCACGAACGGCAAGGGCTCAGTTTGCGCGATGATCGATTCCATATGTCGCGCGCAAGGCTATCGCACCGGCCTGTTCATATCCCCTCACCTCATCACGTTTCGCGAACGCATTCGCGTAAATGGCAACATGATTTCCGAGAACGCAGTTGCCGATGGCCTAACGATGATACGAGATCTCGTCGCGGACTGGGACCCGCACCCAACATTTTTCGAAGTCACAACTGCGCTCGCGCTAAAACATTTTGCCGATCCACTAGAACGCGGAGTTAAACCTGACAGCGTTCCACTCTCGACTGATCGCCATGAACTCGATGTTGTTATCCTTGAGACGGGTCTTGGTGGCAGACTCGACGCGACCAACGCTGTTCAATCCGATGTTTCAGTCATTACTCCGATCGCTCTCGATCATGAAGAGTGGCTCGGACACACCCTGGCTGAGATTGCAGGTGAGAAAGCAGGAATTATCAAACCGCGCGTGCCGGTCATTTCCGCGCCGCAGCAATCCGAAGCTGAAGAAGTTATTCGCGGGCGAGCTGCTGAATGCGGTTCGATAGTGCAATTCGTAACTGAGACTTACCACAGGTCGCCAGTAGCTCTGCGTGGTGAATACCAAAAACAGAATGCTGCCGTAGCAATCGCCGCCATTCACGCCGCCAACATACAGCTCGACGAAAAAGCGAGTGTACGCGGACTTGCGGCGGTCGAGTGGCCCGCGCGCTTTCAGAAATGGGACGAACGCATCATCATCGACGGCGCGCATAATCCTGGTGCCACGCGCGCGCTCGCTCAAACGTGGCGGGAAGTTTTTGGTGATCAGAAAGCGACGCTCGTGTTAGCGGTTCTTTCCGACAAAGATTTGCGCGGTATCTGCGAAGCGCTAGCGCCCATTGCCGGTTCGGTGATTTTACCGGAAATCCGCAGTGAACGTGCAGCCGCGCCTGAGGAGCTAACAAAAGTTTTCTCCGACATTACTCCGTCACTTCCCTACTCCATCACTCCAACCGTTGACGACGCACTGATGTTTGCGCGCTCGAAACCAAATCCGATCCTGATCACCGGTTCACTGCATTTCGCCGGCGAAGTTCTCGCGCACCTGCACGGTAAGTCCGCCGCGTTTGAAGAATGCGCACAATAGATGGCGTCTCATAGAGATGATTGCGCACGCTCGGAGTGACGCGCCCTGCGCTGAAGCGCCTTAAGATTCCTGTCTCAATCCGTGCGAGTTCGTGAAATTCGTGTCTTAGAAAGGCACTGCGCTCGGCGTCTCACAGAGACGCCCTACAAGATCCGGATCAAATTGTAGGGCGTTTGTGTCAAACGCCTTCGTCGATCTCGATCCTCGGAAACAACGGCACGGGTTTGCCGACCACATGTCCATCCGGCAATCTTCCCCACTCTGCATCTGCGAGTGAGAACCGTTCTTCCTTTCCGCTCAATTCCATTTTCCAATTCAGTTGATCGAAAATTCCATGCGCTGCTTTGGGTAACACCGGCGAAATCAAAATCGCGATAACGCGGAGCATTTCGGAGAACGCGTACAACAAAGCGCTAAGCGTTTCGCTCGCTTGCTTGGAGTTGTCTTTTGCCAGTTTCCAAGGCGTGTAAACCTCAACCATCGCGTTACCTTGGCCCGCAATATCGAGGATTTTCGCCACAGCGGCGTTAATCATGAAAGGCCTTTCTTCGCCCGGAATAGTTTGTGACGGGAAAGATGGGCCCTCAATTCCAGCCCGATACAGCCGAACGTTTAGATCGATGTATGGGCCTAACGGCAAACGCGGATGAAGATCTGGATTGTTAAGTCGCTCACCAACTGGCCGGCGCAACCTTCCATCAACATATCGCCACGTCATATTGAGTGCTCGATTTAGCAGATTGCCTAACGAGTTAGCGAGATCGGTATTGTAGCCCTCGACAAGACGTTCTTCGGAGAAGTCCGCATCCTGCCCAGTCGTGATGTCGCTCATTAAATAATAGCGAAGAGCGTCGGTTCCGTATTTGTCGGCGAGAGCAAAAGGGTCAACGATGTTGCCGACGCTCTTACTCATTTTCCTGCCGCCGATATTCCACCAGCCGTGCACTAACAATTGCGGCATTTGATCATCCGGAAAACCGATCGCGTGCAGCATAATGAGCCAGTAAATGCCGTGCGCTGGAACGAGAATGTCTTTGCCGATGATTTGTAAGGCAGGCCATCTGTCGAGGAAAGTTGAGGGTTGAGAGTTGAGAGTTGAGAGATTTGGATCGTAGCCGGCGAAACTGATGTAGTTCGTTAGGGCGTCGAACCACACGTAAGTCACGAAATCTTTGTCGAACGGTAGTTCGATTCCCCAATCGAGTCGCGATTTCGGACGCGAGATGCAAAGGTCCGAGCCGGACTGGCGGTTATCGCTGATTTTCTCGACAGCGTTGCGCAATTCCTTTTGACGAAAATCAGGAACGACTGCGTCTGCTCGATTGTTGAGATACTCAAGCAGCCAATCTTTGTGCTGACTTAGTTTGAAATAATAATTTTCTTCCTCGCGAAATTCGATCTCGCCCCACTCCGGACCAAATTGACCGTCGGGACCGCGTTCTTTGTCGGTTAGGAATTGTTCCTGACGAACTGAGTAGTAGCCGGACTGTTTGTCCTTGTAGATCTGGCCTTCGTCGAACAGCCGCTGCAAAATTCCTTGAACGACTTTCTTGTGACGCTCACTCGTTGTCTCTACCCAATCGTCGTATTTCACGCCGAGTTTTTTCCCGAGATCGATCCACACTTGAGTAACACCTTTGACGAATTCCGCTGGAGGCACTCCAGCCTTCGCGGCCGATTGCTGGACCTTTTGTCCGTGTTGATCGACACCGGTAAGAAAAAACACGTTCTCACCCTTGAGCCGGTGATAACGCGCAATTACGTCGGCCAGCACCATCTCATAAGCGTGCCCGACATGCGGGGACGAGTTGGTATAATAGATCGCGGTGGTGATGAAAAACGTCTTCGGCATTTCTG
>JBARMF010000058.1:0-12622 GCA_049802315.1 Candidatus Udaeobacter sp. | reverse complement strand
CCGTCACGCAAATGATTTTGTCGAATCGTTTCAAGTAGTGCTTCCGTCATTTCCTGCCGGGTTACGGGAATTTGGAGACAAATCGAACGCGCTGAATTCCAAAGGCGCTCCAAGTGTTGTTCCAGCCGAAAAACGCGGCCGTTGTAAAAACGTATTCCCTCGAAAATTCCATCGCCGTAGAGCAAACCGTGATCGAACACCGAAACCTTTGCGTTTGCTTCCGAATAGAATTTCCCGTCGATGTAAATCTTCGCTTCCCTGACGCCCGTTCTCGGGCGCGGCCGACTTTCTATTGCAGGTTCAATTGTTTCCTCGGTCGCACGCCTGTGGGTCTTTGGTTCATCCAACACCGTCGCATCAGTGGTTTTCATGTTGGCAACAAAACCTCAAATGTTTATGCGCGCAATTCAAACCGCAAAATCGGCAACGCCAGCGGAGTTACTGCAGTACTCCATCCACGATGTGCAACTGCCGATCGCCGCGCGTTGCCAGACGGCTATCGTGCGTAACGACAAGGAGAGTTTTGTTGCGGTCGCGCGCCAGATTCAGCAGCAGATCCATGATCGCGTCGCCCGTTTTCGAATCAAGATTTCCCGTCGGTTCATCGGCGAAAATAATGTCGGGATTATTTGTTAATGCTCGCGCGATGGCAACGCGCTGCTGTTCTCCGCCCGACAGTTCTGCAGGCAAATGATGCATCCGATCAGCAAGCCCAACTGCGGCCAAACTCTCCTCAGCCTCCCCCTTGATTACACGACGCCCGATCATTCCCGGCAGTAGAACATTTTCGAGTGCGGTCAGTTCGTGCAGCAAAAAATAGCCCTGAAATACAAAGCCCATTTTTTCGTTCCGCAGACGCGCTTCCGCGGACGAACCGCCGCTGTAAAGCTCGCGTCCTTCGAATTTCACGGTTCCTGATTCCGGACGTTCCAGCCCCGCTAACGTGTAGAGCAGCGTCGTCTTGCCCGCGCCGGATGCACCGGAAAGAAAAACCGTTTCGTTGTAAGCAATGTCCATTGAGATGGCGCGCAACACTTCAATTCGTCGGGCGCCCATTCGAAATGATTTGGAAATATCGCGGGCAATAAGTTGCGGCTGCTGCACTCGCAAGTATCTCCCGCTAATTTGCCTTGGTGCAAGAGCGCGATCGCAAAAAGACGTCGTCGACCGACACATTGGCGCATTGCCTTTCGCCATACGGAGAGTGTGAATTGAATCGATCACGAAGAGCATCCGCGCAGAGCTTCTTCCCAACAAAAAGCCGCCGTCGAAAAACTATTCGCGGCGGCTCTTCGCAAAAATCAGCAAGTGCGTTCGCTATGCGACGCCTAACGATTGAAGCGTTGGCTGATCGATCGTGGATGTGGTGTAAAGCCCATGATCCCGCTGATAATCGGCGATCGCCCCGCGCGTGAGCGGCCCAATAAGCCCATCCACTTCTCCGTGGTAATAACCTTGTTGCTGAAGCGCTGACTGCACATTCGCAGTTACTTGATCCGGTGGCATCCGATTGTAACCGTAGATAGGCCCATCCCATGCATAATACGCGTTGGGAGTGTAACCCCAGGCTGGGAACCAGTAGCCCGCGTTCCAGTAATAAGGCGCTCCAAACACAAATGTGATGTTGTTATGATAATGGTTGTGCCACCAGTTTCGATCGTGCCACTCTGATTTGTAGTTGCGAAACACCGCATATCTCTGGCCTTGCCAGTTTTGGCTTCCTTGGATCCGTCTCCCTTGCTGGAATTTTACGGGCGGCGCCTTTGCAGTATTAGGCTGCTTTGGAAGGTTGAAGTGCTGCGGCTTAAGCGGCTTGCCCTGGGCGAACTTTCCTTTCCCCGCATTCCGGCCCGAAACAGCCTCAGTCTTTGCGTGCTTCGGATTGCCTGCTGCCTCAGCATGGCCAGCATTCGCGGCTTTGGCTGCTTGTCTTTCAGCCTGCGTTTGGTTCTTCTTGGCTTTCTGAGTTTGATAAGCAGTGTTGGAAGCCTGAGCCGCCTTCGCTTTTTGCTCGTGATAAACTGGCGTTGAGGTTTGGCTCTTTTTGCCTTTCTGGCCGTGATACGCTGCCGTTGATGTTTGAGCCGTTTTGGGCTTTTGTCCTCCCGACGGTGCCGTCGTCACTTTCCTGGCGCCGGTTCCTCCACTTCCTGCCGGATGCCCGGTGGCGTGAGTCGCATGCTGGGCCGTCTGCGCCTGCTTTTTGGGTTGCGATTTCTTTTCTTCTTTTTGCGCACCGACTGCGACGCTAACGAGCGCAAGACTACAAATTGAAACAACTAATATTCTCATAAGCTTCTTTTCTTTTGGTTGTTAGACCTTCTGGGGTTTGCATTTATTCAACGTGCCAGCGTCCTTTTCTGGATGCATGTCCGCCCCGAAAACGAAAGGACACTCCAGGTACTTCAGGTTACAAAACAGTCTGCCAAAAAAAGCAAGAGCCGCGCAGCGCATTGCTGTGCGGCTCTGCAAATTTTAAGTTCGCCAGTGTTACGACAAGCCGAGTGTCTGGAGCGTCGGAGCGTCGACTGCCGAGGTGACCGCAAGGCCGTTGTCAGCCTGAAAGGTCGCCAGCGCCTCGCGTGTTTGCGGTCCGATGTCTCCATCGATCGGCCCCGTGTAATAGCCATCGCGCTGCAACGCGACTTGCACGTTCACCATGATTCGATCGGGTGTGAGATTATTGTAGCCGTAAATGGGTCCATCATACGGATAGTACGCGCCCTGACCATACCCCCAGGCGGGATACCAATAGCCGGAGTTCCAGTACCACCATCCGCCTGATACAAACACAATGTTCGAATAGTGATTGTTCCACCAACCGCGATCATGCCACTGCCGGTTATAATTATAAAACGCGCCGTACCTAGAGCCACGGAAACGGTCATTATGCCAGTTATTCACAACCCGGGCGTTTTGTCGGTTGCGGTTAACAGCCGCATTTCTACCTAGCGTCACGTTTCTCCCGCGGTTGGCCGCAAAATTACCACGACCATTGATTCTGGCATTAGCCTCGGCCGCTCTCTGATTGCGCAACCCAGCTGCCTCGCGCTGATTGGCCCTGGCATTATTTGCCCGGGCCAGATTTCGTTCGCGATTGCGATCGTTGGCCACGCTCCTGTTGTGTGCGTTTCGCGTCCTCTGTGCCCTGGCAGTATTTACGTGGCCGCTCCGCGAATTGTGTGTACGAGCGAACGAATTGGACCGAGCCCGCGAACGTGTAGCCATGGCTTGATGCGAGTGAGCTGCAGAACGATGCGGCGCCGTTCTCATCGATGCGGGATGACCGCCGCCTCGCGATACGACATGCGCACTGCGCGCGCCGCCGCCTCCCCTTGCTGAACCGTGCCCTCCTTTACCCTTCGGAGCTCCGAATGCTGTAAGCGCCAGCGCAAGGCTCCCGATACATGTCAAAAATACAATACGTTTCATCATTTTCCCTTCACATTCTATTCGTGCCTTTAACCCCGGTTGCGTGTGCGCCGTCGCGATGTTTTTGATCACACGTGCTGTTGACGCACGGCCTCAAATAACACAATTGCTACTGCTGTAGCCAGGTTCAGACTGCGAGTCCCATGCATCGCGATAGTGATGCAATTATCAGTATTCGCCGCGAGTAACTTATGCGGCAGCCCTTTCGTTTCCCGGCCAAAGACGAGGAAATCATTCTTCCGAAAATTCACGCTGTAATAAGGACGTTGGGTTTTGGTGGTTAGAAAAAAATAACGAGTTTCCGCGGATTGCGCCCCCTGCAGCGCATCAAATGAATCCCATAATTGCAGTGGGACCTCCTGCCAATAATCGAGTCCTGCTCGGCGCAATTGACGGTCGTCCAGCGAAAATCCGAACGGCTTGATCAGGTGCAGAGTTGATCGCGTTGCGAGGCAAAGGCGGCCGACGTTGCCAGTATTCGGGGGAATCTCCGGCTCGACTAAAACAACATTGAACATGGACTTTTCATCGCGGATTACGCGGATCGGACGCGGCACTCTTCGCTGTCATGTTGAGCGAAGCGAAACATCTCTGGATGTCGCTTTCGCGCTGCCCAAACAAACGATCAGCGCTTCTTCGCTTCGCTCAGAATGACAAGACGCCGATCGCAGTATCCTGTTTGCTTTTCATCCGCGCTATCGGCGCAATCCGCGGTTCAAATTTTCGACGCGACAAATTTCTCGAGCTTCACGACGTCAACGGCGAATTTGCGAATGCCTTCGGCTGTTTTCTCTGTCGCCATTGCGTTCTCATTTAGCAACCACCGGAATTTTTTCTCATCCATTTCCAACCTATCGACCTTCGCCGCTTTCGCTTTCTCCGGGGTCAGCTTGCGCTCAACTGGGGCCGTGGATTTTGAGAGTTCTTCCATTAGTTCGGGACTAATCGTTAGGCAATCGCACCCTGCCAACTCCAGAATTTGACCGGTGTTACGGAAGCTGGCGCCCATTACTTCCGTCGGAATATCGAATTTCTTGTAGTACGTATAAATTTCTACAACTGATTGAACTCCTGGATCTTCTGCCCCGACATAATCGCGCTTCATTTCCTTTTTATACCAATCGTAAATCCGGCCGACAAAGGGTGAGATGAGCTGCACTCTAGCTTCCCCTGCGCGGACGGCCTGCGGCAACGAAAACATCAGTGTTAAATTGCAGCGAATCCCCTCTTTTTGAAGCTGCTCCGCGGCGTTCAATCCTTCCCAAGTCGACGCTATTTTGATCAACACGCGTTCGCGCGGAATTTTGTGTTCCTCGTAAAGCTCAATGAGTCTCCGAGCTTTTTTAATCGAACCTTCGACGTCGAATGACAATCGGGCGTCCGTCTCGGTCGAGACGCGTCCAGGCACAATTTCGAGAATGTCTGAACCGAATTGAACCAGTAGATGATCGCAGATGTCTTCGATCTGTGCCTGGCCACTCAACCCCGAATTCTTCCGATCTTTCAAAACTTCATCCAGCAAATGCCCGTATTGCTGCTTTTGCGTAGCGGCGTAAACCAGGCTTGGGTTCGTTGTCGCATCCTGCGGCTTAAAATCCTTGATCGATTCGAAGTCGGCCGTGTCGGCAACGACTTTCGTAAACTTCTTCAGCTGCTCCAGCTGATTCAATTGTGTTCCGGTTTTCTTTTCCTCAACAACAGCAGTGCTCATAGTAATTCCTCTCTTCTTGGTTCAATTCAAAACGTACGCCCGAACAAAAGATCGACAACGACAAACTCAATGCGTTCGCGCAACTCTCGGCAACACGTTTCGCTGCAACTCGAAGCGTCTGGCCTCGACTAAGCAGACGCGGAGACTCCCGAAGGCGCCTCAGTCGTCCGTCGCGAACCAATCGCAGCGCGGACGAAATTGTTTCCGAGCTCCCACATCGGTCCCGGAAATTTGCGGCATTCGATCAATACGTCGTCGAGCGCGTTGACAAACATGTCGACTTCTTTTTCGCCGATGATGAGCGGCGGAAGAATTTTCAGCACGTCCATCCCGTGACCGGCTACCTGCGTGAGAATGCGGTGCTTGCTCAACATTTGTGTCACGACCATCTGCGCGAAGAGCACCTTGTCGATCTTGTGCAAAAGCTTCCACGCCATCTTGAGCTTAAACTCGTTAGGTTCGTGGAACTCAATGCCTACCATGAGGCCTTTGCCGCGCACCTCTTTGATGAAGGAATGTTTCGCCTTCAGCCCTCCGATTCTTTCCATGAGCAACGCGCCCATTTTAGCTGAGTGCTCCACCAGATTTTCCTGATCGATCACTTCCAACGCTGCGAGCCCACATGCCATCGCAAGATTATTGCGGCCAAAGGTTGTGGAGTGAACAACGCAGCGGTCCATCCGGCTGAACGTCTTCTGATAAATTTCGCGATTGGTAACGATTGCGCCGCAGGGCACGTAACCGCCGCTCAATGTTTTCGCGAGCGTGATGATGTCCGGCTCCAAATTCCAGTGTTGGAATCCGAACATCTTGCCCGTTCGGCCGAGGCCGGTCTGAACTTCATCCGAGATCAGCAACGTCCCGTATTTGCGGCAAAGTTCCTGGGCACGAATAAAGAAATCTGACTTTGGCGTTTGACAGCCTTTGCCTTGAACGGTCTCGATGACAAACGCCGCCACGTCTCGCGCGCGCAATTGACGGTCTAAGTCGGCGATGTCGTCGAGTTGGACGCGTGTGTCGAATCCTTGCATAAGCTCACCAAAGCCGTCGGTGAAGCTTTCGCAGCCCATTAGCGACAATGAACCTAATGTTAGGCCGTGAAACGCGCTCGCTAGCGACACAACACGTTGTCGTCCCGTCGCAGCGCGCGCGAACTTGAGAGCGCCTTCCATTGCCTCGGTGCCAGAATTGCAAAAGAAAACGGCATTTAGATGCGGCGGCATCCGTTTCACAAGCGCTTCAGCCAGCAAGCCACTCAGAAGCGAACAGTCCATCTGCACCATGTTTGGAAGATCCAGATCGAGCACGTCGCGAATCGCTTGTTTCACCAGGGGGTGATTGCGGCCGATGTTGAAAACACTGTAGCCGCTCAAAAAGTCCAGATACGCGCGGTTATCCATGTCGAAAAGATATGCGCCCTCGGCACGGGCATAGACCTTGTCGAAACCGATGACGCGCTGCGCTGCTACGAGCGTGCGGTTTATGTGCCGCTCGTGCAGTTGATAGTTTTCGCCAAGGCGCGAGGCAATAATCTCCTTCAGATCGAAAGCCATGAGGAAGAAAAGCTCCGCGATTCGTGCTCGAAACGCAAATCGGGTAGGGACGGCGCGCTGCGCCGTCCGGACATCGCAGCGCGATGTCCCTACCACAAAAAAGCTGCAGGATTCAGGGCGAATCCTGCAGCTCAATTTGCGAATTCAGCTTCGCTTAATCTTCGACTATTACCCGCTCAACCGTGCGATGCTCAACCGGTCCGGTGTAATAAACCCGAACTTTTTGGCCGGCTCGCAATGGTGCCGTTACCGCTTTGCCAGCGGCGTCGACAATGTTCGCAGCCGTGCCGAGAGCGAAACTTACCGGTCCCTGTTCGCCCCTAACGACAACCGTCTTGCCAGGCTCATAGGTACTCACAGTGCCTGCCTCGTAGGTTGTGCTCGTAGTTGTTTGTGTTGCGGTCGTCGGTTTTGTCGACGTTGTAGTTTCTTCGGTCGTGGTCGTGCTGGTTTGTGCAAACGCGAGGGGCGCAACCAGTCCGCAGACCAAAGCAATAATTGTTCTTTTCATTCTGATGCCTCCTTTTGATTGGTTTACCTCCACAGTTCGTGACTCAGAGCGGAAACGGACGCTTCCTGGCCGGTTAATCTCTTCCCCCGCTTGGTAATGGGGCCGTTGGATTTATCGGGTTTCATCGATTTGAGTGGGTGTCCCGAATTCGCTAACGTGGGACGACGATGACGAGCAAAACACCGCAGAGCCATCCCGTTGTTACACCCGAACTGGTCAAACAACACGGCCTTACGCCGGAAGAATTCGAGCAGATTAAAAAAATCCTCGGGCGCGAGCCGAACTTCACTGAGCTCGGCATCTTTTCCGTGATGTGGAGCGAGCACTGCTCGTACAAGAACTCAAGGAAAGAACTGAAGAAGCTTCCCACGAGCGGCACAAATATTCTGGTTAAAGCCGGCGAGGAAAACGCGGGTGTGGTCGATATTGGTGATGGCTGGGCAGTCGCCTTCAAAATCGAAAGCCATAACCACCCCAGCGCGATCGAGCCTTTTCAGGGCGCAGCCACAGGTGTTGGCGGAATCATCCGAGACATTTTCACAATGGGCGCGCGCCCGGAGTTTTGCCTGAATTCGTTACGCTTCGGGCCAATCAGCCAATCAAACATCAAACCTCAAACATCGAACATTGCCGCTAACAGGCGGCTCTTCACTGGGGTCGTTTCGGGTATCGCGCATTACGGCAACTGCGTCGGCATTCCCACTATCGGTGGCGAGATTTATTTCGATGAGAGTTTCGATGGGAATCCGTTGGTAAACGTTTTTTGTCTCGGGGTGCTGCGCCATGACCAACTCGCGCGCGGCGCCGCGGAAGGCGCGGGCAATCCCGTTTTCTATGTCGGCGCTGAAACAGGTCGCGACGGTCTCGCCGGCGCCGCGTTTGCCTCCCGCGAATTGACCGAGCAATCGCGCGAAGATCGTCCTGCGGTGCAAGTTGGCGATCCGTTTAAGGAAAAATTACTGCTCGAAGCCTGCCTTGAACTGATTGCTCGCGACGCAGTTGCCGGAATTCAAGACATGGGTGCAGCCGGTCTGACTTGTTCAACATGCGAAACGGCAAGCCGCGGAGGTAGCGGTATAGAAATCGATCTGGCAAAAGTACCAAAACGCGAGCCGGGCATGACGCCGTACGAAATTATGCTCAGCGAATCGCAGGAACGCATGCTGATCATTGCAAAGCGAGGACGGGAAGATGTCGTTCGCCAGGTGTTCGATAAGTGGGACGTGCCGTGCGCGGAAATCGGCCGCGTCACGAGTGACGGCATCATGCGCGTCCGAAATAACGGCACGATTGCAGCCGAAATTCCAGCGAAAGCCCTTGCTGATGAGGCGCCGCTGTATTCGCGAGAAGCTCGGAAATTAACCGTAGAGAGCGCAGAGAACGCGGAGTTGATAAAGAAAATTTCGGCGAACTCTGCGTCCTCTGCTGTTGAATCCTTGCGAGAGCTTCTGCGTGATCCGACAATCGCATCCAAAAATTGGGTGTATCGGCAGTACGATCACACAGTTCGCACTGGAACGGTGGTGAAGCCTGGCTCCGACGCCGCTGTTTTTTTCGTTCGTTACGCGAACAAGATTCTCGCCGCGACCACCGATTGTAATTCACTCTACTGCGCGCTTGATCCGCGTGAGGGCGGCAAAATTGCCGTCGCTGAAGCGGCGCGCAATCTTACCTGCTCCGGCGCGCGGCCATTGGCCGTCACGGATTGTTTGAATTTTGGCAACCCGTACAAACCGGAAAACTTCTGGCAACTACGTGAAGCCGTTGAAGGTGTGGCCGAAGCCTGCCGTGCGTTCGGAACGCCTGTAACAGGCGGAAATGTTTCGCTGTACAACGAGAGCCCTCTCGGCGTCGTCGATCCAACACCAACAATTGCGATGGTCGGATTGATTGACGATGAAAAGCACATCACAACGCAATGGTTCAAAAATGAAGGTGACGTAATCATTCTCGTCGGCTCTGTAGCCGAAGCGATTGGCCATTCGAAGAAAGCCGAGGTCAACGCCCTCGGCTACAGTCTAGGCGGGTCGCGCTATTTAAAGGTGTGCCACGGATTAAAAATCGGTCCGACGCCGCAAGTTGATCTCGCACATGAAATCAAGGTGCAAAATGCCGTTCGCGATTTGATTCGTGAAGGTCTTGTGCAGAGTGCGCACGATTGCTCGGAAGGCGGACTTGCCGTTACACTCGCTGAATCCTGTTTCAATCCCACGCAGTTGTTCGGAGCAGAGATTAGTGTAGCGCGAGCCTCTGGCTTGCGCGGCGAAGAAGATCGCGAGCGGGACGCATGCGTTACACTATTTAACGAATCGCAGTCGCGCATTGTTATCTCGGTCGCATCTGAAAATCTCGACAAGACGATTTCGCTTTTACGCGAGCATGACGTTCCATTTCAGCAACTGGGCAAAGTCGGCGGCGACGAATTGCAAATTCGGATCGACGACCAAACCTATCGCTGGCCAGTTACCGAGATTCACGGCGAGTGGTGGAACGCGATTCGTCGCGCAGTTGAACAAGGCGAAAGCATTCCGAGCTTGTGAATCGCTAAAAGGCGCGATTGAATCCCCGCCAATCTGATGAATTATTTGGGTGTGACAAGCGCCTCGAATAGCCCGGACCCAGACCAGATGCCCGACTCGGCGGTTCTGCCGCAGCACGAGTGCGGGCTTTTCGGTGTGTTCGGTCATCCGAATGCCACGGTGCTGACGTATTATGGCCTGTTTGCGCTGCAACATCGCGGACAGGAGAGCGCCGGAATCGTCACAAGTAACGGGCCTGGGACCAGCTTTCTCATGCACAAAGACATGGGTCTGGTGTCGCAGGTGTTTGGCCAGGATGAACTGGCAAGGCTGAAGGGGACGCGCGCGCTCGGGCACACTCGTTACTCGACGACCGGCACCAGCACGATCAAGAACGCGCAACCTTTCGTGGTCGATTGCGTGCGCGGCCAGATGGCTATTGCGCATAACGGAAATTTAATTAATGCCGACATGCTGCGCGATGAGCTCGAAAGGAAAGGCTCCATTTTTCAGACTACCGCCGATAGCGAGATTATTTTGCATCTACTTGCGCAGCCTTCGAACAATGGCGGAAATATTCTAGCGGCGTTGCGTCGCATCGAGGGCGCATTTTCGGTGTTGATCATGAGCGAACGCGAACTCATCGCGGTTCGCGATCCGTTCGGCTGGCGACCACTCTCTCTCGGAAAGATCGATGGCGCGTATGTGCTCGCGTCTGAGACATGCGCGTTCGATCTGATCCACGCCGAGTTCATCCGCGAAGTCGAACCGGGCGAAGTGCTGATTATCAACGAACACGGTTTGCGCTCGGAACGGCCATTCCCGGATTCGCGCCCCGCATTCTGCATGTTCGAGTATGTCTACTTCGCGCGACCGGACAGCATCATGGGCGGCGTTAACGTCGGAAAAGTCCGAATGGAAATGGGACGCGAATTGGCACGCAGATTTCCCGTCAAGGCAGACATCGTCGTGCCTGTCCCGGACTCTGGTAACTATGCCGCTCTCGGTTTTGCGGAACAGCTGAAGATTCCTTTCGAGCACGCGTTTGTTCGGAACCACTATATCGGACGCACATTTTTGCAGCCAACCCAACTCATTCGCGATTTCGATGTGCGCGTGAAATTGAATTTGATCAAGGAAATGGTTGCCGGAAAACGTGTCGTGGTCGTAGACGACTCGATCGTGCGCGGCACCACTGCGCGTGCGCGGGTGGTCAACCTGCGCGAGGCGGGTGCAAAAGAAGTGCATATGCGCGTCAGTTGTCCGCCACACCGCTTCGCATGTCATTATGGCATCGATTTTCCTGACCCTGAAAAATTGATCGCGAACCAGATGTCGATGGAAGATATCTGCAAATATCTCGGGGTGGACAGTCTCGGTTACCTGGATGTGGAAGGGATGGTTCGCGCAACGGGCAGACCATTAAACAGTTTTTGCCTTGCTTGTTTCAACGGCGACTATCCCCTGCCCGTTGATCCCGCGCTGGACAAGTTCATCATGGAACGCCGCGAGCAGCGCGCCAAAGCGCTGGCCGACCAGGAAGCGCAGCCCACGCTGTTCACCGACCTGAAGTAGCGGCCTGGGTTTTTTGTAGGGGAAGACGTTGCCTTCCCGAGGGAAGCTGACAGCTTCCCCTACAGAAATGACAAAGAAGGGAAAAGCTTACGCGGGCGCGGGCGTTGATGTCGATCTTGGCAATAAACTAAAGCGCGGCATCCAATCACTCGTTAGGCAGACGCATGGCCCGCAAGTGCTCGGGAAGATCGGTGGATTCGGCGGATTGTTTCACGCGAGTTTTCCCCGAATGCGCGAACCGGTGTTGGTGGCCAGTGTTGATGGCGTCGGCACGAAATTGAAGATCGCCTTCGCGATGAACAAGCACGATACCGTCGGCGCCGATCTGGTAAATCACTGCGTGAACGACATCGCCGTTCTCGGCGCGCGTCCGCTTTTCTTCCTGGATTACATCGGCTGCGAGAGACTCGAGCCCCACGTGTTCCAACAATTACTTCGCGGCCTTTCCCGCGCTTGTCGGGGTGCGGGCTGCGCACTTCTGGGAGGCGAGACTGCGCAGATGCCGGGGATCTATCGTAAGGGTGAATACGATCTCGCAGGCTGTATCGTTGGCGTCGTCGATCGAACGAAAATCATCGACGGCAAGAAAATTAAACCCGGCGACGTCGTTCTCGGCCTGGCTTCAAATGGTCTGCACACCAATGGCTACTCGCTGGCTCGAAAAATTTTGTTTGAAAGAATGCGGCTCAAACCGAGTTCGCCTTTACCTGGTTCAACAATCACTGTCGGTGAAGACTTGCTGCGCGTGCACAAAAATTATCAGCCGGTGCTGTCGAAACTTACCGCTGGCGTAGTCAAAGGGCTCGCTCATATCACAGGCGGCGGTCTCATCGACAATCTCCCGCGAATTTTGCCGTCGAATTGTGACGCGGTAATTGAAACGAAAAGCTGGCGTGTCCCGGGCATCTTCCAAATCCTGCAGAAAAATGGAAACGTCGATGTTCAGGAGATGTATCAAGTCTTTAACATGGGAATTGGAATGGTGGCGGTTGTCGCGGAGCGAAATGCACGAAGGGTAACGTCGATTTTAAGAGCGAAGCGAATAGGCCGGATTGAACGTGGCACTCGCAAAGTGCGTTTGAAATTCTGATCCCAAGGAGCGACGGCTTGGGCAGCCGTTGAAGCTGGAATGTGACGGCTGGGAAGCCGTCACTCCTTGAAATTACCCTGGCAACTGTGGCGACGCGGGATCGGTCGCGTTCACTGCAATCTCCAATTCCGGCTCCGGTGTCGGAGCGACCGGTTTTCCTTTGCGCGACACGCGCTGCAGGCCTGCTCGAAAGGCAGCGAGATCAACCAGTTCGGCTACGCGCGATTTCAA
>JBARMF010000057.1:0-2575 GCA_049802315.1 Candidatus Udaeobacter sp. | reverse complement strand
TATTATCGCGAGCGACGACTTGTACGGCGGGACCTTCAGGTTATTCGACCGGGTGCGCAGGCGCTCCGCGAATCTTGATTTTACCTATGTCGATTTGACGGATGCGAAAGATCTCGAGCGTGCGATCAAACCAAACACGCGCATGGTTTGGATTGAGACCCCGAGTAATCCGCTACTCAAACTGATCGATCTTGACGCGATTGCGAAGATCGCGCGCAAACGAAAATTGATTTCGGTTAGCGACAACACGTTTGCTACTCCATGGATCCAGCGCCCGATTGAATCGGGATTCGACATCGTTGTGCATTCGGCAACGAAATATCTAAACGGGCATTCCGATCTGGTGGGCGGTGTTGCCATTGTTGGGAAAAATAAGGAACTCGCTGATCAAATTGCGTTTTTGCAAAATTCGGTGGGCGCCATTGCCGGCGCATTCGATAGCTTTCTTGTTCTGCGCAGCTTGAAAACGCTGGCGCTTCGCCTGGAGCGGCATTGCTCGAATGCGCTGGAGATTGCGCGCTGGCTCGAAGAACAGCGCGAGATCAAATCGGTCCATTATCCCGGACTGAAATCGCATCCACAACACGATTTGGCTCGGCAGCAGATGCGCGGATTCGGCGGTATGGTCACAATCGTTTTAAAAACTGACCTCGCCGGAACGCGGCGTTTTCTTGAGAACACCCACTTGTTCTCGTTGGCGGAAAGTTTGGGTGGCGTAGAAAGTCTGATCAATCATCCTGCGCTCATGACGCATGCCTCCGTGCCGGAAGAACAGCGGCAAAAGCTCGGCATCACTGATTCGCTGGTTCGGCTATCTGTCGGCGTCGAGGACGTGCGCGATTTGATCGACGATCTAAAGAGCGCGCTCGAAGCGATCTAGTAGCACAGGCATTTTGCCTGTGGGGCTAGTAGGCGTCCTCGCCTGCTGAGTCCGAGTTATGGCAGGCGTGACACCCGCCTGCCTCACAGCCGAGACGGCTGTGCTACTATACCCGCTCATGGGTAATACATTTGGCCAGCTATTCCGCGTCACCACATTTGGCGAGTCCCATGGTGGCGGCATCGGTGTGGTGATTGATGGTTGCCCGCCACGCATCGAAATTTCCGAAGCGGAAATTCAACGAGAACTGGATCGTCGTCGCCCCGGTCAAAGCAAACTGACGACCCAGCGCAAAGAAAAGGATCGATGCGAACTTTTGTCCGGCGTTTTTGAAGGCAGAACACTCGGGACTCCGATCGCAATTCTAGTTCGAAACAAAGACGCTCGACCCGAAGATTACAGCGAAATCTCACGCAAATTTCGACCGTCGCATGCCGATTACACGTACGAAGTTAAATACGGAATTCGAAATTGGCAGGGCGGCGGCCGCGCGTCCGCGCGCGAAACGATTGGTCGCGTCGCGGCGGGGGCGATTGCGAAAAAAACATTATCGGCTTTGTGCGCGAACTTCGAACTCGTCGCGTATGTGACTCAAATTCATGAAGTTTCGGCAAAGATCGACCGTTCCACTGTGAAGATGAACGACGTTGAGAAAAATGTTGTCCGCTGCCCGGACGGTGCCGCTGCGAAAAAGATGATCTCGCTGGTCGAGCAGATTCGGGATGCAGGCGACTCCGTCGGGGGCGTAATCGAGTGTGTGGTGCGCGGCATCCCACCCGGTCTTGGCGAGCCCGTGTTCGACAAGCTCGAAGCAGACCTGGCGAAAGCGGCGCTGAGCATTCCAGCTGCAAAAGGTTTTGAGATCGGTTCTGGATTCACGGCGACGCAGATGCGGGGCTCGCAGCACAACGATGAATTCGAAATTCGCGCAGGAAGAATTCGTACAGTCACGAACAACTCCGGCGGTGTGCAAGGTGGAATTAGCAATGGTGAAGACATTTACTTTCGCGTTGCGTTTAAGCCGCCTGCAACGATCGCGCTCAAACAGAAAACCGTCACCGCTTCAAAGCAGGAAACTGCACTTGCCGCACGCGGACGCCACGATCCGTGTGTTCTTCCAAGAGCCGTGCCGATCGTCGAGGCAATGGCCGCGCTCGTTCTTTGCGATCACGCGTTGCGGCAAAACGCGGTTTCAATTGCCGATTGATCAGCTTGGAAACGTCCGCGCAATTCAGCTTTTGCTTGTCATGTTGAGCGAAGCGAAACATCTCTGGCTATGTTTCTCTGCTACTCGAGTCGGCAGAAATAATCAGAGATTCTTCACTTCGTTCAGAATGACAGGCGCTTTAACGTTTTAACGCGTCAACGCTTCAACCAAGATTGCACAAGCATGAATTACGTCGCGACGATCGGGTTGGAAGTACACGTGCAACTCAAGACGCGATCCAAAATGTTTTGCGCTTCACCGGTTGAATTTGGCGTCGAGCCGAACACCCACACTTGTCCGGTTTGCCTAGGGCTGCCCGGCGCGTTGCCGGTGATGAATCAGGAGGCGTTGCGCATGACCGTGCTGGCGGGACTCATGCTCGGCTGCGATATTGCGCCCGTCAGCAAGTTCGATCGCAAAAATTATTTCTATCCAGACATGCCGAAAAATTATCAAATTTCACAATACGACATGCCGCTGTGCACGAA
>JBARMF010000056.1:0-6594 GCA_049802315.1 Candidatus Udaeobacter sp. | reverse complement strand
GGTGATTACGCGGACACTGCTGAGCATCGTCCCGTTCTGCGTCTGCCTCGGCTACCTCACACCAAAGCTGATTGATGAGTTCGCAAACGGACAACCGCGTGAAGCGGGGCGCGCCTATGCGATTAATATCGTGGGCTGCATCCTCGGCCCGCTCTTCGGCGGCTACGTGCTTCTGCCCTTTCTAGGTGTGAAGCAGTCGATGCTGCTGCTCGGCATCCCCATTCTGATCTATTTCGTCCTGCACCTGAGCGAATACGGGCGACGCCCGGCCTTCGCCGTGGCCACGGGCCTTCTGACCGTCGTCCTATTCGCCGTGGCCGCACTTTATTCGACAAGCTACGAGGACCGCGCCTTCTACGAGGTCGGCAAGCTGCGCCGGGACCACGTCGCTACGGTCCTGGCTGCCGGATCGGGCCGGGACAAGAACCTCTTCGTCAACGGCATCAGTATGACAAACCTCACGCCAATCAGGAAAATCATGGCACACCTGCCGTTGGCTTCGCGCAATCGCAAACCCGAATCGGCCCTGGTCATCTGCTTCGGCATGGGGACCACCGTCCGCTCGCTCTCACGCTGGGACATCGACATTACGGCCGTAGAGCTTGTGCCCAGCGTCCCCGACGTGTTCGACTATTTCTTCAAGGACGCAGGAGATGTCCTGCAGAATCCGAAAGTCCACGTCGTCATCGATGACGGGCGCCGGTTCCTGCGCCGGACCGAAAAGAAATTCGATCTGATCACCATCGATCCGCCGCCGCCGGTGGAAGCGGCCGGCTCGAGCCTCCTCTACTCGCGCGAGTTTTACCGCCTCGTCAAGACGCGGCTGAAGGACGACGGCGTCCTGCAAACGTGGTTCCCCGGCGGCGAAAAGCTCACCTACGAGGCGAGCGCGCGTGCGATCGTCGACGAGTTCCCGTATGTGCGCATCTACCACTCGATTGAGAACTGGGGCTACCATTTCTCCGCCTCCATGCAGCCGATCGAAAAGCCCAGCGTCGACGAGTTCATCGCACGAATGCCCGAACGCGCGCGCGACGACATGCTGGAATGGGCGGACGGACGGTCCTTGGAAGCGTACGTTGGCTCCATCCTGGAACGCGAGGTCCCCCTCCAAGATGCGCTGAATCCGGACTCGCGCGTTTGCGTGACGGACGACCAGCCCTACAACGAGTACTTCCTGCTGCGCCGCACGTGGAACAAGCTGAACGGCAAGCACGCTTCAATCCACTAGCAGGCTTTCGCACATGGGCTCTTGCCTCTTGAAGCACAACCAAAGTGCATGTGTTCAAACGTCAAGAAATAGGCCGTGGAAAATTGAGATAGCAATTGCCTTTCGATCGGAAACAAAAGCGCGGCCTTTGAACCCTACCTAAAGACCGGATCAGGACGCGAAGTCGTCCGGTCTTACCTTTGAAAAAGCTTTCGGGTCTCCCACGCCGAAGACTGCTAGTTTGATTTAGTGAAACTCAGCCAACTGCCCAGCCGCATCGCAATAAGTCGCACAACGCTGGAGACGTTGCTTTTTGCGTTTTCGATTTTTGCAGTGTTCGCTATCTGGACGCGACTGAATTTCCCGCCGCAGTACGATGAGATTGCCCACCAGTCGTTCGCGCAGGAAATCGCGAACCATCCAGGTTGGAGCACATTCATCGATTACGAAGGGGCCCGAGATTATGAAGCGCAAGGGCCGCTTTTTTTTGCACTGCTTGCCGCATATGGCCACTGGTTCGGTTTTGCTCTGCCGATACTTCGGACGCTGACCATGGTGTTTGCTGTGTTATTAGCGGTTAGCTTCGCAAAGCTGGCGGAGCAACTCGATCACGGAGCAGCTGTGATATCTCTGATCTGTCTTCCCTACTTTATAATTCTCGGTACGACCGCGATGACAGATGTGCCGTGTTTAGCGCTTACGGTTTTCGCTGTTTACGCGTTCCTGGCTTATACGGACTCGAAGAGCCTTTTTCAGTTGGTTGTTGGCGTTTTAGCGAGCACTGCTGCTTCTTATATTCGGATCGATTCTCTGTACGTGCTGGTTGCTATAGGAGCCGCTTTCGCAGCACAAAACTGCCTAACTCGCCAACTAGCTATCGGTTTGATTGTTCCGTTTCTTTTACGTGCACCACTGGTGTTTATTTGGGGCGGTTTGGCCGCTCCCACCGCGCACGGGCGACCGAATCCCGTAGCTCTTGGCTTGGATCTGTCTCACGTAGTTTTCAGCTTGGCGGTTATCGGCCTTTACTTTTGGCCATTCGCGCTCGTCTTGCGGGGCGATTGGCGACGCTCGTGGTTTGGCGTTGCGGTGGCGATGCTGATCGCGGTTATGCTTTGCATTTTTTGGATGCCTAAACTGTCTGCAGAAAACACCGACAATTATGCCGGCACAATACGAACGGTGCTCTTGCGAGTGAGTGAAACCGGCTTTCGTTGGACGATTTGGCTGGTACTCGTTGCAACAGGCGCCGCTGTTTGCTTTCGTCTTCTCACGTCTGCTCCGCAACACAACATCAAAGTGCTCGCAGTCAAACTGATTTGTTTTCTAGGATTGATCATGCAGGCATTACGAGGCCACGTAATGTACGAGCGTTACTTGCTAGAAGTATCTGCGTTTTTCCTTCTTCTGTTCATTACCTCTCCAAAAAGCAGAGAAGTATGGCTATGGTGCGGGTGGGCTAGCCTGCTCCAAATAGCTCAGCTCTTTCGGAATAACGTCTTACCTTAGCCGACAGATTTGTCTCGAGATAAAGCCGTACTCCAAAGCGCGTCGCGCAAAACTCAGCGCCGTACCATCACTGAGTCAGTTGGCCGGTTAGCAAATGGCCAGCACCAGGGGAGGCAACAGTTTGCACTTGCACCAGTCGTCCAAATCGCTTCGTCGCCCAGATCTCAATGAGGCGAACGAAAAAGTATGCGAATACGACAGGCCAAAGCACCAGCAGGGTGATGTCGCGGCCGAGATTGAAGGTAAGACCGATGCCAAGCATGAACAACGCCAGGCGCAGCAGCGATTTTCTTTGTTCCCACCAGCGGATGAGCAGACCACTCCAAACCGCCATTAATATGCCGGCTGCGACTGGACCAAGGATTTTGCCAAAGTTCAAAACGCCGCCGCCGATCATTCCGGTGGCAACGGTGGTATTCACACCCAGGTCATTGGTATCGCTCTCAAATCCGCGCCATATCGCGTAGTCAATTCCAAGCAACGGCTTTGAAGGCCAAATCGTGCGAGGAATAAAGTTAAGCAGCTCATTCAAATATCTTCCGCCATACGCTGGAGACGTTTCACCGGAATCCAGGTAAGCATTCACAAAGCAAAGCTCCCCAATCATGTTCAGGCCGACTGTTTGCACATCTTCATCCATAAGCTCATAGGGATTCTTAACAGCCAGCACCTCTCTGAAGCCACTGATGCGAAATACCTGCACAAACTTGAAACCCTCTTTCAAGCAGAAAAACGCCACCGCCAGAATGGCCAGTTTCAGGATCAGCAGATGACGCCCATAAAACAGGTAGGTGATGATGAACGGCAGAGTGACTGCAACGAACCCGCTGCGCGTTCCCGACAAAAAGTAATATGGGAGCGTGATGGCGAACATTGCGCCAGCGAGGATGCGCCAGAAAGTGGTCCGTTGAAAAAATATCAACATGCCAAGAAACGCTGTTACGGCGCTAAAGAGATACGATGCCGCATTGATCAGAAAATCGGTCGCCGAACCTCCCACTAGAAACATCGTCATGCCTGAACGGGAATCGACCGGAAACACCGCGCCGATCACGTCACCACCCATCCGATAGATCCCAAGCGCAAAGAGCAAAAGCCAAAGCATCCCGACGGCAATTAAGATCTGCTCAGGGGGCATGCGCTGCAGGGCAACGACGCCAGTACTTCGCCGGCTGAGAATCCAACGTCCTGCCACCGGCACAACAACGCGGAACCCGATTAAAAACAGTAGTACCTGCCCGTAACCCAGGGTTAACGAGGAGGAAGGCAGATTATTATACTCCTCCGGGTTTATCATCGGATCGACGAAATACCATGCGAATACCGTTACGTACACCCCGAGCGTGATGCCAAAGCTGTCCCGCTTCAGCAGCCTGATGCAGCTTTCTGCCGTCAACACCACCAACACGAGGGCGGCGAGATAGAAAGTTAGTTCATTCGCGACTGCCGACCGAAGGAAAACGTCAAAAGAAGCAGAAATTGAAAGAATCACGAGGAATTGCTAGAGAGTTGAGCCCAGGCGCTGCAGCTGGTTGGCAAGCACTTCGATTGTGAACTTATCACGCACACGTGACGCAGAAGCAAGCTTTTCCAGCCGGTCCGAACTCGCAACGCAGTCACGGAGCCTTGCGCGATGCGCTTGGGCAGTCGGCCTGATTGCTGGTTCCGGACTGAGTCTATTGATTCCTGTCTCCTGATCCCGGCTCTGACGGTTTGTCTTCGACCTTTTGCCTTAACGCAGTCAACAAGCGTTCGCCGTACCGTTCCCACGTATAATCGTGTGCTCGGTCGCGCGCGGCGCGCGACATCCGCTCGCGCTTTTGCCGATCGTCAACAATCTCGCCGATTGCGTTCGCCAGCGCTTCGGGGTCTCGCGACGGCACAATGCGTCCATCAATGCCGTCCCGCACAACCGATCCCGCCTCGAAGGTCGTCACAACCGGAACGCCGCAGGCCAGCGCTTCATAGATTGTTTCCGCCGAGCCTTCTGCCAGCGACGGTAACACAAACAGATCGGCTACCGCGAACTCACTCGTCATCTTCGCGCGTGGGACGCGGCCCAAGAATTTCAGATGACGACATTGTTCCTGGTTTGCAACTGAGCGTTCTACGTTGCCGGCAACCCGGAATTCACAGCGCACTCTGCGCACGAGAAGTTTTTCCGCCGCCGCCGCAAAGTAGTGAATGCCTTTGCGCAGTTCCGCGGTCCCTGCAAAGAGAATGCGACCGCGCACTGGTTCGTTCCGCACAGAAAACAATTCGGGATTTACACCGTAAGGAACGATCGCCGTGTGTTCGCTTGGGAACCCAAAGTTGCGAACCAGATCATCGCGCACCCATTCAGAGGGGCAGATCGCAGAATCCGCGTCCGCACGTGGGCCGCGCGAGGACTCAAACCCGCGGCAGACGGCGCCGTAGTCAGGTACGTTTTCTTCCCAACCGGGGAACTTCTTTCTCTCCTCCGCCAGTATGCGCTCAGTGCTCAGCGGGACATAAATCTCGGACACAGTGACAAGACCACGCCGTTTCCCTTCCGCGAAGAGTGGACCGCATTCGCCAAGCATCGAGTACATGTGGGTAGCACTGCCAAAGCCACGCCGCATCATTGCGATGCCGAGCGCATCGGAAAAACGAACCCCCTCGCGACACGACGCGGCCGGGTCGCGCGCAACCATCGCTTCACGCAAAGTGTGAAACAGACTGATACCCGGAAACGTTGTTGTCTTTGCACGAATGTTGAACGGCAAACGCCGTGCAGCCAACCGGCGCGCTGATTTGCCGACAAGGGGCAACACGGCGGCGGCAGAAAAGAGGGCGCCAAAACCAATGTCGCCCGTGATGTCAGTGTAGAAGCGGTCAAGCATTCCAGCTTTTTCCAAAATAGCCGGCACCGCATAACCGCGCCGCGCGCCAACCTGAGCGACTATGAATTTCACAAGGTAAATACTGAAAGAATGAAAGCTCGGAACCTGAAATATCTTTACCACTTTGGGTCAGCACTTGCTTCGCCCAGCCACCCAGGTCGCCGCGGATGCGCGTGAAGCCCTGCGGGCGGGATGCAATAGAGACCCACTTCATATGGCGTTAGCAACCAGACCAAATTGTCATTCCGAGCGAAAGCGAAGAATCTCGGATCAATTTTTCGACCGATCCCGCTCAACGGAATGAACCAGAGATGTTTCGCTTCACTCAACATGACAGCGCAGATGAAATGAATTCTAAGGCAACGCGAGCCAGCGTTTGTAACTTGCCCATGAAACAAGCGTGCGCTTTCGAAGACAAGACGGAATTCCAGCTAACGCCTGACACCACCAGGTGGGCTCCCGAATTACCCAGGACCAGCCTCGCTTGCAGGCATAACGAAACTGGGAGAAAACGCGCCAGGTAAGAAGAGCCAACGCAAACGGAAAAGGACATCGCATCAGTGTGCTCCAGAGTTCGTTGCGGGCATGACGATGATGAACGCGCATCTCATCGCGGCCCTGCCCGGAGTAATGGTGACGAATGGTGACAGCCGGAGAGAAAAGCACGTCATAACCAGCCGCCACACATTGGAGAGCGTAGTCGGGTTCTTCATACATGTGGAAGAATCGCGACTCAAAGCCCGGTAGTTGAAGATAAGTGGACCGGCGCAGCACCGCGCCGGAGTTAGGAAACGACCGCGTCAAATGTTCCGAGCCAAAGTTTGTTTGCGCGAGTGTTTCAGGATACTCATCGGTGCGCTGGGGAAAATGGAGCACCGCCAGGTTGGGCCGCTGTTCAAACAACGGGACGATGCGCACTATACAATCTAACTGCTCCGGATAACTGTCGTCATCCAGGGCCAGGACCAAATCCCCTCGCGCCTCGCGCATCATCCGATCGCGTGAAGCGAC
>JBARMF010000055.1:0-3310 GCA_049802315.1 Candidatus Udaeobacter sp. | reverse complement strand
AGGCGATAGCCGAAACCGCGCACGGTTTCAATTACATCGCCGGCTTTGCCAAGTTTTTCGCGAAGCCGGCGCACGTGCGTGTCCACAGTGCGGGTGTCGATCATGCTTTCGTAGCCCCAGACGTCATTGAGCAACTTATCGCGATCCTGCACCCTGCCTCTTCGCTGGATTAACGTTCGCAGCAGCTTGAACTCGAGACTGGTGAGATGCACCCGTTTGCCGTTCACACGAACTTGATGACGCGCAGGATCGATCAAGATAGAACCGGCCTTGAGCGTTTCCTCTGGTTTTTCGCCACGCCGCAAAATTGCCCGGATTCGCAGCATCACTTCACGTGGGCTGAAGGGCTTCGTCACGTAATCGTCCGCTCCGAATTCCAAACCAACGATTCGATCGATCTCTTCCGCTTTTGCCGTCAACATTAGAATCGGAATGTGAGACGTTGCCGCGTCACCTTTCAAAATCCTGCAGACCTCAAGTCCGGACATTTTTGGCAACATCAAATCAAGAATGATGAAATCGGGCCGATTGTCCCGCGCCTTCTGTAACCCGGTTGCGCCGTCGGCGGCTGCCGTGGTCTTGAAGGCCGCCTTGCGCAAAGTCATCTCCAGCAGGTCCGCCACGTCGCTTTCGTCTTCGATAATCAGGATTTGTCTGCCAGAACCGTTGTCCATGGGATGAAATCAAACTTTGAAAAGTAACTAACTCTTTTGGTGTTGGTGAGTTCGTCCGACGAGCGTGCCTTCCTACCGTCTTCCACCGGACATCTCTTCGAATGGGTTGTAAACCTCGATCGTATAATAAGCGATGAAACCATCGCGCCGTTTTTCAATCTGCTTCGGACTCCCAAAGAAGCTTTCGATATCATGCAACGTGGCACGCCCACGAATGAACGAACCGATGCGCCTTATGTAAAAGTCGTTAGGCTGCCCCTGCACGATATAAGCCGGGGGCATGGATAACACACCAGTCGTGCTAAAGCGGAACGCAAGCACATCAGCTCCACGCCCGTGATTCAATAGGTCCGACGTATCCCTGAACAGGGCGCCTTGAAAACCGAGTTGCTGAATTAAGACTGAGCCGGAACGGACAATATAATATCCGGTGCGCGGCCCGCGCGCGACGTAGCGTGAATCGTCGTGGAACGAAGTAGCGGACGCAGATGCGGCAATCGCAAGGAAAGCAAAAGCACAAACGAAACGCGTTTGCATAATCGATCAGTAGCGTAAATCCGTGTCGCTATTGAATGTCAAATCTTTCGCGACAGCCTGAAGATTCTTGCCCAACATCAACCGCCCGGCCCCAGGCGCACCTCGCGAAAAAGAGCGCACAAGAGATTCTGAAGCGAATAATTGTTGTTCAACTCGATCCAGCGCTCTCCATCCCGCGGGTAACTCGTCGCCGTTACCGTCGCAGTCACGCGACCGCTCTCCTTGAGGAGATAAATCTTTGCGTTAGGCGCCAGCTTAATCCATCCACATGACGGATCGCCGCGAAACCAGGCAACGGGAATGGATTCGCCGCGGCGTCCGGTCGCTACAAATGCATGCTGTGCGAAATCGACATGGATACCGGGAAACTGGAAGTCGAAAGGTTGGTCGGTGCGTGGCTCGTTTGCGTCCGCGAAGGGATAATTACTGAATGTGATCCGCGCGGCGAGTTCACCGCGCGTTCGTTCCAGGTAGAGCTGGTGCCAGGTCACTGCGCCGTATGCATAGGTTCGCGCGTGATTCGGGCTGGTGACACTGACCGCATCCGCCATGGCTGAAGCGGTGGTGATGAGAGTAACCGCCAGCGTAATCGCAATTCGCATTACCTGATTCTAAGGACGACACGCTCATCGTCCAGTCTGCACTTCACCATGCATGCCTCGGCATAGTGAAATTATTTTCGAGTTCACCCAATTGTTACCTCGTCGCCATACGGTTGTAACAATCGCCGTTCATTGTTCGCGGCGAAACAACCAACACCCCGCGGCGCTCTCGTCGCACAACCAAGGAGAAACAACCTTTATGAAGAAATTAACACTGGCCGTCGCCGCTCTCTGCGTCGTGCTGGGCGGAACTGTTGCCCGGGCGCAAGATGCAGGGGCGCTGCTCGACTTACTCGTCAAGAAGAGGCTCATCAGTGACCAGGAAGCCGAGGAAGTGCGCAGCGAACTGGTGAAAGAGTCGGCCAGCACGGCTGCGGGAAAATGGAAGCTATCGGCCCCAATTACCGAGCTTGAGCTCTACGGTGATGTGCGTCTCCGTTACGAATATCGAGGTGGCAGAACTCCCAGCGACCACACTGATAACCCAAATGATTGGTATGAGCGCGAGCGCGAGCGTTATCGCCTCCGCGTTGGCCTCCGTGGCACACTCGCTGACGATTGGTTTTTTGGACTCCGATTGGAAACTAGTGCCAGCTCGCGCTCAACGAACGTAACTTTCGGAGGGGAATCATCGGGCGGCCCATTCGCAAAAGGCGACGACGGAATCTTTGTGGGTCAGGCATACTTCGGTTACACGGGTTTCCCCGACTTCAAGTTGACAGGCGGCAGAATGCCACAGCCGCTCATAGTCACATCGATGCTATGGGACGACGATATCAATCCGGAAGGCCTCGCGGAGCAATGGAAGCACACGTTCACGTTTGGAGGAGGAGCCCCCCCGCCGGCCGTATATAGCAAGGATGGCAAGGATGCCAAGGCCGTGGTGGCTCCGAAGCCACCGTCGCCGTGGAAACTCGACGTGTTCGTAAACCTCGCCCAATACGTTTATGACGATACGAATCCGGAGAATCCGATAGGGCCCAGGCCGACGACGACGGCAAATAACACAGGAAGCCCTCAGCTCGTCCCTCAAACCGACGCGTTCATGATGGCGTGGCAGGCAGGCGCAAGACTTACTTCCCCGCACGGCATCTACTTCCAGTTGGCGCCGACGCTTTATAACTACACCGGTAACGGTGACTCGTTTAACGTCCACTACGTCGGCGGCAACCCCCTCTTGTCCAATAGCGCCTCATTGGCCACGAACCAGACCGGCATCAACAGCCTGCTGGTTTTTGATCTACCAGCCGAAGTTGGGTGGAAACTCTGGGACGTGCCAATGCGCATCTTCGGTGAGTTCGCTGACAATATCGAGGGTCATGATCGCGCACATGCGGCCGCAGATCTGGGGGGATTTGAAGCCCACACCGGCCAGCATTACGCCTGGATGATCGGTGGGGCTATTGGCCAGTTAAAGAAGAAGGGCGATTGGGAGCTTAAGGCCTGGTATCAATGGGCCGAACAATATGCGCTGGATCCCAACCTGGTTGATTCGGA
>JBARMF010000054.1:0-2499 GCA_049802315.1 Candidatus Udaeobacter sp. | reverse complement strand
AGTCCGTGGGACGTGACTGTGGACGGCGAAGACAATTTGTGGGTCGCAAATTTTGGTCCTTTGCAGTCGGGCAGCAATTTCACCGACGGCCGGCTCACGAAGCTTGCCGGTGCCAATCCTCCCACTCGTCCTCCGGGGAAGCATTTGGGTGATCCAATATCACCCGCAACAGGTTACACGGTACCATCCGAAGGTAGCCAGGTGTTGCTGCACAACGGAGATCCTTTGTACGGACACCTGGCTCCCCCTAGCTATGCCCCGATGATGCGTCAGACAGGCGCCGTGATCGATCAAGCAGGTAACGTTTGGTCCATCAACAATTGGAAACCCGATTTCGATATCGACGCCACCATCAACCCCGGCGGCGACGGCATGATAATTTTTGTCGGGCTCGCGCCACCGCCTCGTTAGGCGAATTGAACGATCGCAAACAGCCGCTCAATATTCTTCGACCTCGACGACAACGATTTCAAAGTAACGGGAAGGCAGGAACTCAGGAACCTGTAGCCACGCTGCTGTGCAGCGTCTTCGCGCTAACATCATCGCCGAGCACGCCGCTGCATTATCCCCGTTCGACGTTGGGATGTTGACCGTTGAGCGGTGAGGTTTGCCAAAGTTGTAGGGCGTTTGTGTTAGACGCTGATCGATTGGGCGGTGACGCTTTCCCATTCCGCCGTCAGGCGAGCAAGATCGTGGGACAAAGCCCGCCACGGCGGGTAAACTCCAAGGGCGGAGGTTCGAATCCTATAAAACAACCGCACAAACGCTAAACTGCAGTCGTCAGGTTTTCCCATTCTCCAGTCGCTTGGGCCAGGTCGTTAGTTAGGGCGGATAACTCGCGATTGATAGCAACGGCGCGGCCGCCCGGTGTGTAAACAGCCGGATCTTCCAGCGCCGCGGCTAGTTCTTTCTGTTGTCCTTCCAATGCCGCGATTTTCGTCTCCAGTTCGTGCACCCGCTTTTCTTTTTCACGACGCGCTTTGGCAATCGCATTACGCGATTCCGCTTCCACACGCTTCTGCGCTTTCTGTTCGCGCAGTCCGCCCTCTCTTCGGGCGCCGTTATCGCTGGTCGTTAGCCGGACGGCCCGGCGGTCCGTCCCGACCAGGCCCGCCTCGGCGGATGTGGCTTTTGATTTGTCCAGATAGTAATCGTAATCGCCGGGATAAAATGTGAGCCGTCCTCCGGCACCCGTCGAACCAGCGGTTACGTGCAGAACGCTTGTGGCGATGGCGCGGATGAAATGAACGTCGTGACTAATAAAAATAAGCGTCCCGTGATATTGCTTGAGCGCGCCGATGAGTGCATCGATCGAACCGACATCGAGATGTGTCGTTGGCTCGTCCATGAGCAGAAGGTTCGGTGGATCGAGTAACAACCTAACGAGAGCCAGTCGCGACTTTTCGCCACCGCTCAAAACTGAGACGGTTTTGAAAACATCGTCACCACGAAACAAAAAAGACCCGAGCACAGTGCGCGCGGTTTGTTCGGACACGGGATTGGGCATGTCGCATGCGCTGTCGAGAACGGTATGGCTCGCGTTGAGCACGTCGATTCGGTTCTGCGAGAAATAACCTGTGCGCACATTATGTCCGAGCTCGCGCACGCCGTGTTGCACGGGCAACACTCCGGCGAGCAGCTTGAGAAGAGTCGATTTCCCTGCGCCGTTCGGGCCGACAAGCACGGTGCGTTGACCGCGCTCTGCATGAAATTGCATTCCGCGATAAACAACCAGCTCGCCGTAGGCATGGTCGACATCCTTCAGAGTAATCACGCGCAGACCGCTGCGCACCGGTTGCGGAAAATGGAACTTGATCGTCTTTCCCCGCGCGACCGGCGCCGCGATTTTCGTCATGCGATCAATCTGTTTCAGCTTGCTCTGTGCTTGGGATGCTTTGCTTGCCTTGGCGCGAAATCGATCGGCAAACAATTGCAGCGCCGCGATTTCTTTCTGCTGATTCTTGTAAGCGGCGAGCTGTTGTTCTTCGCGCGCAGCTTTCTGCTCAACATAACTGTCCCAGTTACCTCGATAACGCACCAGTTTCGAGTGCGCGATCTCGACGATGCTGCCGACTAGCTGATTCAAAAATTCGCGATCGTGCGAGATCATGACAATCGCGCCCGGATAACTTCGCAAATATTCCTGGAACCATTGCAGCGATTCGAGATCGAGATGATTCGTTGGTTCGTCGAGCAGAAGAAGATCGGGTTGCATCACGAGCAGGCGCGCAAGATGAGCCCGCATGATCCAGCCGCCACTTAAAGCGCGCGCTGGGCGCTCGAAATCGGTTTCGCGAAAAGCGAGTCCGGCGAGGACGCGTTTTGCTTTTGGTTCGAGCTCCCAGCCGCCGTGCTCCTCAAAAACATGGAGCGCCTTGTGATACGCTGCGTCATCAGCCTCATGCTCATGCTCGTGCCCGGCTTCGTGCGCCTTGATCACTTTCTGCGCGTCCACAAGCTCGGGAGAAACGGCGAGAGCAAGTTCGAGCACCGTTTCGT
>JBARMF010000053.1:0-21831 GCA_049802315.1 Candidatus Udaeobacter sp. | reverse complement strand
GTCCGGTTCTGAGATAAATGAAACGGTTCATCAAACCTGCCAGCAGGAAGTAAAGCGATCGCAAGCCAAGGATCGCGCAGATGTTCGACGTATAAACAATGAATGGATCTTGACTGATCGCGAAAATGGCTGGGATCGAATCCACTGCGAATGCAAGGTCCGTGATTTCAATTACGATCATGGTCAGAGCAAGCGGCGTGAACATCCAGCGGCCATCCATGCGCACTCTGAAGTCTTGATTGTGAAATTCATTTGTGATCGGAAGAATTCGACGGCAGAACCGCATCACACGCGTTTCCCTGAAATCTTGTCCAAGATGTTTCCCGAAAAGCATGCGCGCTGCGGTGATCAGCAGGAAAAGACCAAAGATGTACAAAACGAAATGAAACCGCCGCACCAAAGCGATGCCGAACAGGATCATGGTGCCGCGCATGACGAGAGCGCCAATAATTCCCCAGACCAATACCCGGTGTTGTGCGCGGGGTGGAACCCGGAAATGCGTAAAGATGAGCACGAACACAAAAATGTTGTCCATGCTCAGGGAGTACTCGATCAGGTAGCCGGTAAGAAAATCGAGCCCGTGGTGTGGTCCTTTGACACGCCAGACGACGGCGTTAAACGCCAGCGAAACGATCACCCAAAGAACGCTGCGCCGCGCCGCTGCGCCCATGCTCAATTCGCGGCCGCGCCGACGGAACGTCAACAGATCAATCCCAATGGCAACGAACACGCCAACGTGAAAGGCGATCCAGAACCAGATGCTCGTCGTCACGCGGGGGAGGGTTTCATGCGCAAAGCCGTGCGGCAATCGCAAATTGCGCGACGCGCCGAAGGGACCTATACGTCATAGGTGCGCATTTGTCCCTACCAATGGATGCTGAATTAGAAAAACTCGTCGAAGCTGGCAAGCTCACTACGAAATCCGCCGGCCAACTGGAAAAGTTAAAACCGGGTACATTTTGCCTGCACAAAAGTTGGGGGTTCGGTCGCGTCCGCGAATGGAACCTGTTGCTAAATCAGATCGTCATCGATTTCGCAACCAAAAAGTCTCATCCCATGCAGGCGCAATACGCGGCAGAGAATCTGATGCCGCTGGCGCGGGAACATTTTCTAGTCCGAAAGTCAACGGACATCGAATCGATGAAAAAACTGGCCAAGGAGAATCCGGTGGCGCTCGTGCAAAACATTTTGGAAAGCCTGGACGGCAGGGCCAGCGCACAGGAGATCGGAGAATGGCTCATTGGCGATATCTTTACCGAAGCGGAGTGGAAACGCTGGTGGGAATCAACGAGGAAAGCGCTTAGAACAAGCGGCGCGTTCTCGATTCCTGCAAAAAAGACGGACCCGATCCAAATTCGCGGCGAAGGAGTGTCGCACACCGATGAGCTACTGGCGGCATTCAATAAGGCCAAGCAGCCAAAGCAACAAATCGCGGCAGTCGAGCAGATCATAAAATCTTACGAGCAATTCAAAGAACCTGAAAAACAACTTCAGCCGATCGTCGTGGCGATCGAGAACGCAGCGGCGCGCAACCAGAAACTGCATCCTGAGCTGGCATTCCAGCTCATCATTGCGCGGGATGATTTGCTCGCGGGTATTCCGTCACTGCACACCACACACGTCGGTTTGACTCTTCACAAAATGATTGTGGAAGAAGAAAAGCGTCTGACCTCAATCCTGCCAAATTTGCCAGCGGCAAAGGAGAAACGCGTTTTGCAGGCGCTGCCAGCCGCGCTGGGAACAGGGTGGACAGAGCGGGCTTTGCGTCTCATGGAAGCGAGGCACAGTCGAATGGTAGCGCAAATTCCGCGCATCTTGAATGAAACCGGGCAACACGCTGAGCTTCGGACGATGCTGGAGCGAAGTATTCGCGAACATTCAGCCACGAGCGAGATGCTCATTTGGTTGTGCGGCGAAAAAAAGAATTGGGGCGACCTGATTACTCCGGATTTGCTGTGGGCAATCCTCGCCGCGCTAGAGCGCGAACAGCATTATGCTACCCCTCGCGCCAGCAGATTGTTGAAGGCGTTGGTTGATGACCGGGAACTGCTTGGGGAGATGTTCAAAAAGGTCGACGTCGGTTTGGCGCGCGATGCCATGCGACGTCTCCAAGTCACGCCACTGTTCGATGAGCTGACCAAACGATCGCTCCTGGCACGGATGGTCAAAGTTTATCCGGAACTGGAAACGATGATCGCGGGCGCAGAAACGCAGGAAAAAGCCGCGCCGCTCATTGTGTCTTGGAGCAGTTTGGAAAAGCGCAGAGCCGAACACGAAGAGATCGTGAAAGTAAAAATTCCCGAGAACACGAAGGAGATCGCGATTGCACGGTCCTACGGCGATCTGAGTGAGAATTTTGAATTCAAAGCGGCAAAGCAAATGCAAAGCGTGTTGATGCGGCGAAAATCCGAGTTAGAACAAATGCTGCACGACGCGAGAGGCACTTCCTTCGAAAATCCCGATACATCGCGTGTTTCCATCGGCACGATTGTCACCTTGCGAAATGCTGAAACAAACAACGAAGAGAGTTATACGATCCTTGGTGCATGGGACGGCGATCCCGATCGTCACATTATCTCGTACCAAACCGCCATCGGTCAGGCCCTGCTCGGGCATGAGGTTGCTGAAACTATCTCACTAAACACTGAGGACAGCGTCGCCCAATTCATCATTGTTTCGATCCAGCCGGCACCGCCGGATCAAACCGCGCCGGCGCCCGAGCTTCCGAGCGAATCCACCGTCGAAGCGGCGGTTGCCGAGTAGGCTGTTGTCATTGGGCGCGCTAGCGTACCCTCTGTTAAATCAGGAGTTCGTAAGACAGAACACTCAGGCAATAGATTGCCGCGGTTTCTACTCGAAGGATGATTGGACCGAGAGTGATCGGCTGGCACCCGTGACGACGCGCGAGCGCGAGCTCTGCAGGCGTGAAATCGCCTTCCGGTCCCACAAGCATCAATACGCTCCGAGGACGATCACCGTGCTCGCTCGAAAAGGTTTCCAGAATTTTTTTTAATTGCTGGGCATCAGGCTGGAGCGATCCGATCAGGCGAAGATCGAATGGTTGGTCGGAGGTTGAGAAGAATTCGGCTAATTTCTTCGGAGCGTGAACGCGCGGTAGCCAGTTCTGGCCGCATTGCTTGGCTGCTTCGATGGCGATGTGCTGCCATTTCGTCTGTTTTTGGGAGCCGCCTTCGGAATCGACCTGCACGATCGTGCGATCGGAAATGATCGGCGCTATTTCAGCTGCGCCGATCTCGACCGCCTTCTGCACAATGAGCTCCATGTTCTTGCCTTTTGGGATTGCCTGTCCCAGAACAATCCTGCAGCGCAACGGCGCCGTTTCCGATTCGTGCAATTTTCGTAATCGGATCTCGTGATCGGCGACATTCGTAATTTCGGTAGTGAGTTCGCGGCCTTCTCCGTTGAAGAGGACAAGCTTGTCTCCGGCTTGCATGCGCAAGACGTTGCGCGCGTGGTGCGCTTCGGAGCCGCGCAACGCGAGTCCCTGAGGGTCCCAGTTTTCCGGCGCGATGTAGAAACGGTGCATGCCAATCTATTGCACTATTGTCATTCTGAGCGAAGCGAAGAATCTCTGATGACCTTCTGAGTCAATCCCGCGCGAAAGGCACACAGAGATGTTTCGCTTCGCTCAACATGACAACACTCCAATAGCGCGGTCGTAGCAGGGCTGATGCGATCGGCAGTCAATCTCTACTGATATTCAGCAGCGATCAGCGAGTTTAGCGACACCACATTTTGGAACGCATTGCTCACCGGCAGCTCTACGCCGCGCTGTTTCAAAGCGGCGAACAAACATTCTGTAGGAATGTTTCCAACCAATGCATCCTGCGCAAATGGGCAGCCACCGAGACCGCTGACGGCCGAATCAAAACGGCGGCAGCCGGCGTCATACGCGGCGAGTACTTTGGATTCAGCCTCGGCGGGCGCGCTGTGGAGGTGGACGCCAAGATCGCGGTCGGGGTACTCGCTTGTCACTGATTCAAATACACTTCGAATCAAATCAGGACCCGCCATGCCGACGGTGTCAGCAAGCGAAACGGATTGTATATCGAGATCGACAAGTCTATTAAGCGCCTCGCGAACCTGCGTCTTATCCCACGGATCACCATACGGGTTTCCAAACGCCATCGAAATGTAAGCCACGGTGTTCAGGCCCGCGTCATCTGCTTTTCTCTTGATCGATTCCAAAACTTTATAGCACTCGTCCAGTGTCTGATTCTGGTTTTTGCGCAGAAAGGTCTCGGAGATCGAGCAAGGGAAACCAAGAGTTGAAACAGCCTGGGTGGCAATGGCACGCTCAGCGCCTTTTTCGTTCACTACGATTCCGATGATCTCGACATCGTTAGGCAGATCGATTTGTTCCAGCACTTTTTCGCTGTCGGCCATTTGTGGAACCGCCTTGGGAGAAACAAAGCTGACCGCATCGATGTGTTTGAACCCCGCCTCAATCAGGGCGCGCAGGTAACGGGTTTTAAGTTCGGTGGGAATTTGCCGGAGAAGGCCCTGCCACGCATCGCGTGGGCATTCGATCAGGGTGACGGCGTTGCGAACCACGGAATTGCGCCGCTTATTTAAAGAATTCCTTTGCGCGGTCGAAGAAACTTTTGCGCATTGGAGTGTTTTCATCGCCGCAAAGTGCGGCGAACTCTTCGAGCTTGCCGCGTTGCTCTGGATTAAGACGCGACGGCACTTCAACGATCAGCCTGGGCAATAAATCGCCGTGGCTCCGGCCGTTCACGTTTGTTATGCCTTTGCCACGGAGCTTAAACACTTGGCCGCTTTGCGTGCCTGCGGGGACTTTAACAAGGGCCTTGCCTTCAAGCGTCGGCACGTCAATCTCCCCGCCTAACGCCGCAACAGAAAACGGGATGGGCACGTCACAATACAGATCGTCGGCTTCGCGATGGAAGATGTTGTGCTCCGTGATGTGGACCACCACATAAAGATCACCGGCCGCACCGCCGCCGATGCCAGCCTCGCCATTTCCCGGCGAACGTAATCGCGTGCCCTCCCGGATTCCCGCAGGAATCTTCAGCTTGATTCGGCTTAGCTTTTCGACACGCCCTTCGCCGCCGCATTTCGGGCAGGGCTTTTCGATGATTTCACCGGCACCGTGGCAACGTGGACACGTTTGCGACACATGAAAGAAGCCACGCGAACTGATCACCTGCCCTCGCCCACCACATGTCGGACAAGTTGTTTTGCGCGAGCCTGGTTCGGCGCCGCTGCCATGGCATTTTTCGCAGGCATCAAGCTTCTCAATCTCAATCGTCTTCTCTGCGCCGAAAGCCGCCTCCTCTAATTTTATTTCCATGTCGTATCGCAGATCCGAGCCACGACGCCGATCGTCGGAGCGCGCTCCGGTGCTGCCACCAAAGAAACTCTCGAAAATCCCGCCGCCGAATCCGCCGCTGCCGAACACTTCGCGGAAAATTTCGAACGGATCGTGAAAACCGCCGCCGAAACCGGCACTGCCATGCGCAAACGCAGCGTGACCGAAGCGATCGTATGCCGCGCGTTTGTCTGGATCCATAAGGACGTCGTACGCTTCGCCTAACTCTTTAAATTTTTCCTCGGCATGCGGATCGTCCGGATTCTTGTCAGGATGGAACTTTACCGCGAGCTTGCGATAGGCTCGTTTGATTTCCTCACCGGCGGCGTTGCGTTCGACGCCGAGCACTTCGTAGTAATCGCGTTTCTCAGTAGCCATCAAAGCGAAGGTAGCAAAGGACCGATCAGACTAATCTGTAGCAAACAAGAATGCTCACTACTTCGCCGGCCCGCTGGAAACAACGACGCGCGCAGGTCGCAGCAGACGATCCTTGAACCGATAACCTCGCCGAGCTTGGCGAATCACTGTTCCTTCGGGGGTCCCGCTCGGCTCGTGGGCAATCGCTTCGTGCAGGTTCGGATCAAACTTTTGGTTTTCGGCTTCGATCGCTTGCAGTCCGTTTTCCTCGAGCAAATCGTTCAGCTGTTTTTGAACAAGAACCATTCCGGAATAGATCGGTGATTGCGTGCTTTCCGCTTTCGCGGCCGCCAAACCCAGTTCAAAATTGTCGAGAATCGAGACCAAACGCTGAAGCAACGAGCTATTGGCATATTTCACCGCATCTTCTTTTTCGCGGGCAGAGCGTTTTTTGTAGTTCTCAAAATCAGCCTGACTGCGTAGCGCGAGATCACGGAATCGATCGAGATCGGCTTGCAAACCGGCCATTGCATCGTCGGAATCGGCGTCGCCGGCAACCATTGGGGAGGGTTGCTTCGTCTGCACTGACGACTTCATTTCTTCTTCGCGTTCACGGGAAGGGATTTTTTTCATGTTTTGCGGATGGCTATCACAGTAATGTCATCGTTTTGCGGCACCGAACCGGTAAACTCGCGCACGTCCTCGATAATCGTCTTTACAATCGCTGGTGCGCCATCGTTCGCGCTGGCGCGAACCGACTGCATCATGCGATCAACGCCATACTCGTCTCCCTCGGAGTTAAGCGTCTCAGTCACACCGTCGGTGTAGAGAACGAGGCAATCGTCGCGCTCGAGCGGTACCGAAAAATCGACGGTAAGCCTATCGAACACACTTCCGCTGTCAATTCCCACCACCATTCCCGGCGACTTTATTGGCGTGATTGTTTGCGACCGTCGCTGATACAATAATGGCGCATCGTGTCCGGCCCGCGCAAGCGTGACGCCATCGTGCTGATGATCCAGGACCAGGTAGGCCATGCTGATGAACATGTCTTCTTTAATGTCTGGATAAAGCTGGCGGTTTACTTTTCGTAACACATCCGCCGGAGACGGGTTTCGGGCCGCCTCTGCACGCAAAACGCTGCGGCAAATCGCCATGATCAGCGATGCAGGGACGCCTTTGCCGGAAACGTCTGCGATTGCAACACCAAGTCGATCTTGATCGACATGGATATAATCGAAATAATCGCCGCTTACCTGACGAGCCGGCACATTAATCCCGCTGATTTGGAAACCATTGATCGCCGGCGCTTCAGATGGGAGCAGGATGCGCTGAATGTCTCGCGCGATTTCGAGGTCGTGATCCAACCGTTTTTTCTCGTTCGCCATCGAATAAATGATCGCGTTGTAGAGCGCAAAAGCCGATTGCTCGGCGATGGATTTAAAAACGACAAAATCAGCCTGCGAAAAGGGAGCACCCATTGGACCGTTGGCGACCGCCAAAACACCGAGGTTCTGGTCGCCATACTGGAGCGCCGTGACCACGACCGACACGCTGCCAAAAGCGCTTCCTCGCAATTTGGCCAACTCCGGCGCTTCCGAGAATTCGTCGATACAAACAGGCTGACCTGATTGCCAAACGCGGCCAATCAGTCCTTCATTTGCACTAACCATGTGGAGCCGCAGGAAAGTCTCCAGGGTAATGGGATTGGCAGCCGCTTGTTGTAGAATATCCTGCGGAACATCTACCAGCGGCGGACAGCCTTTCGAGATGAATCCGGGCATGAGCCTGCCGCCTGTCCGATCCGCAACGTAAAGCGCACCGCCGTGTGCATCGAGAATCCGCACGGCCCCCTCCACAATGAGCCTGTGCAATTCCTGAGGTCTAATTGTTCCCCGGAATGCTTCGCCCAACCCGTGGAGGAAATCGAAGACGAGCGTCTCCTCGACCTGAATCTCCTCATGCGAACGTTCCAGTCTGCGAATTCGCCGGCTCTGAAGATAGGTAGTGATACCCCACCCGGCCAGAGACGCGACAAGCAGTCCAAGGAAAAGAGTCGGCCACATTGCAAGAGGCCAGCTTACTTCGAAGACGTCTCGTGATGAAGATCTTGTTTTAAGAAATCGAGAACGTCCTTAAAGCGAAAGATATTTTCGGGCACCGCCTCGCAAAGCGCTTCGTGCGCTTCGAGCATGGTCTCTGTCTGCTCCTTTTTTTGGGAATCTTGCATGTGGCTTCTGGCGGCTTGTTCGAGCGCTTCACATTCCGGTGCACCACTGCCATCGGTGTGGATATCGAATATTTGATCCAATCCGAGCCCGGAAAGAAGTTGCTCACTGCGATTGCCGCAATGAACGATGTGAAGATGACCGCGGCCGAGTTCCTTTAATCGCAACGCCACGCTGGCCATAGTTCCCATGAATGTGGAATCCATCATGGCGCAATCCGCCAGATCCACCACAAATTCGCGGTACCCGCGGTCCAACATTTCGCGCGAGAACTCCTTGAGATTGCCGCTATTGAGGAAGCTACCTTTTCCCTCCACTTTCACCCATACGGCCGGGCCTCTTACCCCAACTTGAATAGACGAGTCCACAGTTACTCTTCAAACGATACCAGTCCGAAACCCATGCTGTCAAACTTGCCCACGCGTGGGAAAATCTTTCATGAAGTGATTCGGAACGCAGTTCTCAATGAGCCCCATCGCTTCGAGGCACGGCTTGCTGGAGCAAAAACACCAACGCGCGCGCTCTGCCGCCCTTCATTCCCACATAAACGAGCGGTTTTCCGCCACGATTCGGCCGTTCGCGATTAATAGGCAGCGCCAAGCAATCACGCGGCCATCATCAAAGTAATCGTCGCCAACCACCTTGAATTCAGTCTTGTTAGTGCCGCGCACGTTTCTATAAGTGATCTCCTGGGCCTGGGTATGTTCGTGCAATTTCTCCTGGCGATATTCCAGACGCACGGTGACATCCGAGGGGCGTTTGACCCGCCAAAAAAAATCGAAGTAGTTACCAAAACGCTGCCGTTGATCGACCGCGCTGACTGCGCCGTAAAGACGGTATTGCCTCTCAAAAACGATGGGCGCATCCTGAAGCACAGAAGTTTTCTGGTTCGGCGTATTTCCCTTCCCGCTAACCTTGCTGGTCGAATCGTGCGCCCTTTCATTCGGCTTTAGCCCCCCTTTCTCACTCATGAAGAAGAGGCTGGTTTTTCGAAACTCGAAATTTGGATCCAAGGCTACCGGCAGCGTCGTGACTTTCTCGATAACCTTGGGTTCCTCCCGTGCGCTCTTCCCGAGAGCGGAAACAACCAGGAAAGTCGGAATTAGAAGTGCTGCGGCAAATCTCATTTCCCTAATAAAGCGGGTCCTTGAGGCAGGTGTCAACGCGCAACCCACAATGGTCACCAGCATCAGCCGTGAATGGAACTCACTCAAATTGCGAAGTAATTTTCTGCGTGATCGAAGTTCGCTACGAGCGGGGTGTTTATTTGCCGCAACAGGATTTCTGGCTAGACCCATGGGACGCAAAACCTTTTGCGTTCGTTTCCCACGCGCACAGTGACCACATCGCGCCGCACCAGGAGGTGATCGTTTCGGAGAGCACAGCACGCCTGATGCGGGCCCGTCTGCCGGGCTCGCGCATCGAACATCCACTGCCATTTGGGGAAAGACGATCTATTCGCAGCGTCGATCTCATGTTATTGCCTGCCGGGCATATCTTTGGTTCAGCGCAGTGCCTTGTTTTCGCTGGTGAAGAAACGCTCCTCTACACTGGCGACTTCAAGCTGCGTCCGGGCAAATCCGCCGAGCAGGCGGAGTGGCGTCACGCTGACACGCTTGTAATGGAAACAACCTTCGGCGTGCCGCGCTATCGTTTTCCCCCAACGAAAGAGGTGGTTGACCGAATGGTCGCATTCTGCAGCGAAACGATTGATGCCGGTGAAGTGCCGGTGCTGCTGGGCTACTCGTTAGGCAAGGCGCAGGAAATCCTCTGTGCGCTCGAGGGCGCAGGTTTGATCCCCATGCTGCATGGCTCGGTTTATCAAATGACGCGCATCTACGAACAGCTGGGCCAATCCTTTTGTAAATACGTGCGATACAATCGAAACGACGTCGCCGGCAAAGTGTTGATCTGTCCGCCCAGCGCGAATCGCTCAATGATGCTGGAGAAGATCCCGCGAAAACGGGTAGCGTTCATCAGTGGATGGGCTGTTGATTCTCACGCGGTGTATCGCTACCAGGTCGATGCGGCATTTCCTCTATCGGATCATGCGGATTACGACGATTTGCTTCGGTACGTCGAATTGGTGCAGCCGCGCCGAGTGTTGACGCTCCATGGTTTTGCCGCAGCTTTTGCCTCCGACCTTCGCGCACGAGGCCTTGAGGCATGGGCGCTGAGTGAAGAAAATCAGATGGAACTGCAGCTAGGTAGGGACATCGCGCTGCGATGTCCGGACGGCGCAGCGCGCCGTCCCTACCATTCTATGCAGCACTCTGAATTTTTGGATTTCGCGAATGTCGGTGAAGAGATCAGTGCGACTCCGGCAAAACTGGAGAAGGTTCGATTGCTGTCGGATTACCTCCGCAGCCTAACAAGTGAGCAGCTTCCGATTGCAACGACGTACTTCACCGGAAGAGCATTTGCCCAAAGCGATCCGCGCATATTGCAGGTCGGATGGGCGGTAATCTTCCGCGCGCTGCAGGATGCGACTAAAATCGACGATTCGGAGTTTCATGGAATCGCCAGCAGACATGGCGACGCTGGCAAGAGCGCGTTTGACGTTCTTGATGGCCGAACGGCGCCGCAACCATTCACCATTCTCGAATCGGCGGAGTTGTTCCAAAATCTGCAGGGCGCCCGGGGCCCGATCGTCAAGGCAAAGCTGCTGCGGGAGCGATTTTCGATTTTATCCGCGCGTGAAGGCGAGTACGTGGTCAAGATTTTGACTGGCGACCTGCGCATCGGTTTGCGTGAGGGTCTGATGGAGGAAGCCATTGCCAGGGCGTTTGATGTTTCGCTCGAAGAAGTGAAACGGGCTAACATGTTGTTAGGCGACATTGGCCAGACGGCGCTCCTGGCCTCACGAACAGAGCTGCACAATGCCGAGCTATCAATGTTTCGTCCTATTAAATGCATGCTCGCCACTCCCGAACCCAGCGCAGATGCCGTCTGGAACCGTTTTATTGAAATGGCCGCCTGCGACCGGTCTGGCTCTTCGATCCCAGGGACGGTGTACGTTGAAGACAAATTCGACGGGATTCGTGCACAGCTCCATCGCAGCGGAGATAGAGTCGAGATTTTCTCCCGCGATTTGCGACGAATTAGCGGGCAATTTCCTGAACTGGTCGACCAAGCCAGGAAGTTTGACCAGGAGCTAATTGCTGACGGCGAAATCATCGCGTTTGACGAAAAGCGACGGCTGACCTTCTTCGATTTGCAGAAACGGCTTGGGCGCAAGGAGCACACCGCTGATCTGTTTGCCGTAGCGGCCGCGGATGTGCCGGTCGCCTTTGTGATTTTCGATCTTCTCTGGGTGAACGGACGCTCCCTCTTGAAAACTCCGCTCCGTGAGCGCCGCGAAGAACTCGGCACGCTCATACTACCGCCCCAATTTCAGAGAGCGAAGGTAACGCCAGCGCGTTCTGCGGCGGAAATTGAGCAAATTTTCCAGGGTGCGCGGCAGCGTTTGAATGAAGGTTTGATGATCAAAGACGCCGAAAGTTTTTATCTCCCCGGCACCCGCGGAATGTTTTGGTTTAAATTGAAACGCGAACTAGCGACGCTGGATGTGGTGGTTATCGCGGTGGAGCTTGGCCATGGAAAACGCAACAATGTGTTAAGCGACTATACGTTCGCCGTGCGCGACGAAACCACCGGCGAACTCTTGCCTATCGGCAAAGCTTACAGCGGATTGACCGACGTAGAAATTGCACAGCTAACAGAGCATTTTAAACAACACACAATAGCCGACCACGGCCGCTATCGCCGAGTGAACCCCAATGTTGTGCTCGAGGTGGCTTTCAATTCAATCCAACCCAGCACTCGTCACGCCAGTGGACTCGCACTGCGTTTCCCCAGGATTAAGACCATTCGGCGCGACAAGAACGTCGATTCCATCGACACCCTTCAATACGCGCGCGAACTTGCCATGCAGTCGACAAACTCACCGAACTCTTTCGGAAAGAGCGCCTAACAAGATCTCAAAACTACTCTGGCGTAGGCGACGGACTCGGCGGAGAAGCTTGTTCTGTGGCAGGAACCGTTGCCTGGCTACGTCGTAACGCGCCCCTCCTTTTTTGTAGTTCTTCCATCCTGCCCATGAGGTCCTGGAGATCAGCAGGAACCGTCCGCGGAGGATCCGCGGGAGCTGTTCGAGGAACTGGAGCAACTCTCGGTTTCACGACAAGTTTCTGTCGTTCCGCCAATGCTTTCTCTCTCTCGTCCAATGCTTTCTCCCGGGCATCCAACTCCGTTTTCCGTTGAGCCAGTTGTTGTTCAGCAGTTGAATCTTGTTTTTGGCACGAGCAAACCAGCACAAAAGGAATCAGTAACGATAGAGCAAAAGTTTTTTTCATATCACCGGTGGATTGGATCTTGTTTGGTGGAGGACGAACAAACCGGAGAGGGTTTCGACGTCAAACGAAAGTTAACGGTCTTGAGGCGCAGGCGAAGCTGTCGATTTAACTGTGACCACTTCGACGGCATCGCGCCGTGAACGCTGGACATTCGCAAAAACCGCCAGCATCGCCAGACAAATCACAATCACTGCCATTAACAAAACCGCGGTTTTTGGCGCTTGGGGCGGTTGAGATTTTTCGCTGCTTTCGTCTGGCAGATTCACTACCCAGTATCCAAGTGAACATCGCAAGCGCAAGCGGGCCAGTGCGCATCACTCCAGGCGCAGCGCAGAGATGGCCTTCATAACGCGGTCGCTTAGCTGCGCGTACAGATTTTTTCCTGGCAGGTTGAGATCGGCTGCGCCAAACACGATCGGTTCCCCAATCACGATCGTAATTGGCACAAGCCGAAGCCGGCCGCCGCGTGGCAGCGCTTCGCGAGCGCCGAAGATTCGCATCGGCACGACCGGCGCGAGCGTTTTGGCGATTATCAAACCCAAACCCGGTTCCGCCGCTTGTAAGTTGCCGTCGACGGTGCGCGAGCCTTCGGGGAACACCAAAACGCCGTTACCTGCTTGTAAAACGCGGATCACAGCTTTGATCGCGCTGCGATCAACGCCTTCCTGATTGACCGGGATCACGTTCAGCTTCGGCAAAACCCGCCCCAACAGCGGTACGTCCAGAAGCGATCGGCGAGCGAGAAAATAAATCGGTCTATCACATGTGCTCCCAGCCAGCGGCGGATCGAGATAGCTCTGGTGATTCATCGCCAGAATCACCGGCCCGCTTTGAATCATGCGCTCCCGATGAATGACGCGAAACCGAAACAACAATCGGCCAGCCAGCCGGCTGAGATGATAGCCAACCCAATAATAGAAATTCATTCGCCGAGCGCGCGATTGGTGATCTGAACATCGCCAATCGGCAAACCCGCTTGCTCAAGCTGTACAATTATCTCCGTCACCACCTGTTCGACAGTCACATCGGAAGTGTCGATCAGGTGCGCATCTTTCGCTTTTATTAGTGGCGAGACGGCCCGTGAGACATCATCGCGATCGCGAATAGTGATTTCGTCGCGCTCACCTTGTGCGGCACGACGTTGCAGACGCACGTCAGGAGCAGCATCGATGTAGAATTTGTACGGGGTGTCAGGGAAAACGACCGACCCAATGTCTCGGCCTTCGATTACGACGTCATGCCCCTCAGCACAGTCATGAAGTCTCTCCGAAACGATTTCGCGGACTCGCGATAATTTGCTGACACGAGAGACGCTCTCGTTCACCCGGTCGTCGCGCAAATGCTCGGCGGGATCGACATCATCCACAACCATGCGCGCCTCACCATCTCGAACAACGCATGCAAGAGCTGCTGCATCCAGCGCCTTAGAGATGCGCTCGTCCTCATGAGGCCGAATCCTGTTTTGAAGAAGGTGCCAGGTGATCGCTCGATAGATTGCACCCGAGTTGACGTAGATGAATCCGAGTTGTCGGGCGAGCTTCCGCGCGACGCTGCTCTTGCCCGAAGCAGCAGGACCATCGATGGCGATCACACGGTGTTGGGAAGCGCATGATCCCATGTGTAGTTCGTGCCTAACGAAACTACTCCTGTGCGGGCACAGGAGCGAGTGAACCGATTACCGGCGTGCTGACCTGCATCCGCTTCGGGTTGGTAAATTCTTCAAGAACTGCTTCGAATCCGGGATACGATTCACGAATACATTCGGCGTCCTGAATGATCGTCTCGCCTTCAGCGAACAAGCCCGCTACAGCAAAGGCCATGGCAATGCGATGATCGCCAAAGCTCTGCAGACGCGCTCCGTGCAACGGCGCTGGTCCATAAATTTCAAGTCCATCACTTAGTTCGGCGACTTGCGCCCCCATGGTGCGCAGATTGTGCGCGATTGCCGCAATGCGATCGGTTTCTTTAACGCGCAGTTCCTCTGCATGCCTGATGGTCGTTTTGCCGCTCGCCAGAACGGCTGCTATGGCCAAAACCGGCAACTCGTCAATGAGCTGCGGCACTTCTTTTCCCTGAATGACTGTCGCTTTTAGCGGCACTCCCGTGACTTCCACCACGCCGCGCGGTTCGACGTGCTCGATATCCTCGACGGCTTCTCGAATGTGCGCACCCATTCGGAGTAGCACACCCAGCATCGCCGTTCGCGTATCATTTAATCCAACTTCGCGAATCAGCAGATGTCCACGGCTCTGCGCCGCAGCGGCAACGAGCCAAAACGCTGCCGAAGAGATGTCGCCGGGAATATCGAAATCCCGTGACTCGGGAACCTGGTCGCCGAAAACGCTGACGCTGCCGTCATCTTCGGTTGTCGATCGCACAAGGAAATAGTTGAGCATCTTCTCCATGTGATTTCGCGTGGGTACTGGTTCTTCCACGGTGGTCTTGCCTTTCGCAAAAAGACCGGCCAGCAGCAGTGCGCCTTTCACTTGTGCACTAGCGGCCGATGGGCGGTGTTGAATTCCACGAAGCGATCCGCCATGGATCCGCAATGGCGGTGTACCGTCAGGACCTTCCGCAACAACGCTCGCGCCCATCTCGCAAAGTGGCGCGATCACGCGATCCATGGGCCGTTTGGATAAGCCAGGACCCGCTACCAGTCGGCTCTCAAATTTTTGTCCGGCAAGGAGACCCGAGAGAAGCCGCATGCTCGTGCCCGAATTGCCGCAATTGATATCCTGGTTTGGCGCGGTGAGAATCCGTTTCTTTCCATGAACCAGTAACGTGGTCGGCTCAGGTTGTTCGATCTTGATTCCCAGTGCGCGGATTGCATTCACCGTATGCATGCAATCTTCGCTCGGTAGAAATCCGCGCAGCGTGCACACGCCGTTGGAGAGAGCGGCGACTATCACCGCGCGATGCGAAATGCTCTTATCGCCCGGCACAGTGATTTCGAGATCGATCCGAGGCGCCCGTTTTATCCGCAAATCCATAGAATCAATCTAAAGGTCCTGTTATTCCTGCCGGATGTTCGCATAAAGACCGTGCAGCGTTAATCCGGCATTTACTCGCCGCATGAGCGCAACTCCAGAACCGCTCGCGTTACGGCACAAGGAAAATCTTGTCGGTGTAAGGATCCTTCACTTCAGTGCCGGGAGGGAATCCTTCCACATCGATATATTTCCCGGGCGAATACGGGCTTTCCACCAGATGCGGTTTGCCAGGGACGGGAATTCCGTAGGGGTAATCTCCCTTTGCCACCTTTGTCGGCGGCGCGGCCGCGGGCGGAGGTGAAGATGCGACCACCGGCGGCGGCGTAGCCATTGGCTGGGCCGGTCCATTCGGATTAAACGGCTGCTGCTGCGGTGGATATTCTTGTGGTGGCGGCGGGGCGTAAGCCGACGGCCGATGGTGTTGCGGCGGCGGTGGTGGCGGCTCCTCAGCGCATGAGGCCAAAAAGAAAACCGCGAGGAGAGCAAGCGGGATTGAAAATCTCATAATGAAAATTTTGCTAATCGTATCCGGAGTCAGACTCGTTGCCAATGATTAAATCACGCTTTGTTCCAGCTGCTTAGATTTGTTGACAAAGAGCAGTACAAATACAATACGCCGCTGTGCGTAATCCGAATCGAAGTACAGATGCAAGACAATTCACATCCAGAGATTTTAGTCGTCGACGATGACGCGATGAGTCGCAGGGTATTAGCCCAACTACTTAGCGCTGCTGGTTACAATTGCCGCGTCTCAAACGATGGTTCTGAAGCGCTGGAAGCAATTCACGCGCGTCCGCCTTCGCTTTTGCTGCTGGATTTCGACATGCCAGGTCTAAACGGCGCCGAGGTGCTTAAGCGCCTTCGGTCAGACGAGGATTCAATGGTCGCCCAAATCCCTGCGATCATGCTGACGGCGCATGGCAGCGAGCAAAGTGAGGTGTCATGTCTGCAGGCAGGTGCGGATGATTTTGTGACAAAGCCTGTCAACGCATCGGTGTTGCGGGCACGAATCGAGACGCAACTTCGGCTTCGTTTAATGCGGCGACAACTGGAGGAGCAAAATGATGAACTGGAGAAATGGCGCCGCGAACTGGAACGCGATCTCGCAGCCGCGCGCCTAACGCAACAATCATTGATACCACAGAAACCCCTGTCGTTACCGGGTTGGCAGATTGCAACGTACTACCATCCTGTCATCCAGGTCGGCGGCGACATCTATGGCTGGCTCCGAATGAAGGACGGCCGGGTATTATTCTGGATCGCAGATGGTACAGGCCACGGTGCGGCTGCCGCGTTGCTTACAACACTGGCTAAACTTCTTTTTCAACACGGCAGTATGGATCACGATTCGCCAGCGACTTTGATGGAAGGGGTAGACAATGATTTCCGCACCATCTTTGGCGCGACCTCGTTCATGACTGCGATGTGTGTCGCCCTTGATCCGGCGACGGGACGCGCTCAGGTCGTTGGCGCAGGGCACCCATCGCTCCTGGTTGTTCATCACGACGGCACAACAGAATCCGTCGCTTCGGTCGCGCCGCCACTGGGCTTGATTAAACGAACGGAATTTACAGAAACAGTGATCCAACTTGAGCCCGGCGATGCTTTCCTCCTCTACACGGATGGCTTGTTCCGCTGGACGAAAGATGAGCGCCATCGGGTAACTCCCGGGCAGCTCGAGAAAGTTCTGGATCATTCGGCGCCCACCGCGGAGGCATTGCTCAAAGGGATCCTAGCGCACACAGCTTCCAAGAATTCCGCGAAGGTTGCTCCCGATGATGTGGCGGCGATCGCCGTCCGCCGGGAAGATCGGGAATAAAAATTTTTATTTAGCGCAAAATTAATCTTGCTCTCGCACAGGCGAAACGTTAGTCAGCGTGCATGCCGAAAACCAAAAAAACTTCCAAGCGCAAACCGAATCCCGCCTTCATGAAACCGGTTCAACCGGACGATAAGCTTGCTGCTGTCGTCGGTTCGACGCCGCTGTCACGGCCGGAGCTTACAAAAAAGCTTTGGGCATACATCAAGAAGCGCGGTTTGCAGGACAAAAAGAAAAGAATCATGATCAACGCCGACGACGCGCTCAGGCCGGTATTTAATGGCAAGAGCCAGGTAAGCATGTTCGAGATGACCAAACTCGTCTCGAAGCATCTGCGCTAGATCAGGATTTCCTCCAATAGCCCGGCGTTGCCTCGTCGGGCTGTTGCGGGCTCGAAAAAATAATAGCTGCCCCGGGCGGTGCGTCGTACCGCTCTTGCGCCGGGCTGCAACTGCATCGAATATGGTCGAGTGAAAACGCCCCGATTATTTCTCTTTGCAGCCGCGGTCTCGCTTGTTTTCGCTGCCTTCGCGCGAGCGGAATCCGATTGGCAACATGATTACAGCAAAGCGCAGGAAGAGGCGAAGACGAACCACAAACTTCTGTTCCTTAATTTTACAGGATCTGACTGGTGCGGATGGTGCATCAAACTCGATAAGGACATTTTCTCACAACCGAAGTTCAAGGACTACGCGCACGATAATCTCGTGTTGGTAGAGTTAGATTTTCCTCGCAAAAAATCCCAGCCTACAGAAGAGAGAAAGCAGAACGTGCAACTGGCCCAGCAGTACGAAGTTCTTGGATTTCCCACCATCGTCGTGCTGAACAGCAGCGGCCAAAAGGTGTGGCAGTTCGATGGTTATTTCTCCGGCGGCCCGGAGGCCTTCATCGAGCAGCTGCAAAAATTGCCAAAGGGTTAAGCAACCCCGATCCAAATCTCTGTCGGAGAGATTCCGCGCTAGAACAGATTTGCGCGGCCGTTGTTAAAACATCAGGCCGATTCTTTTGATTTCTTCTCAGCTGTCTTGGTCTCGCTGGACGAAGAAGTTTTTGCTGGCTCGGTTTTTGAGGATTTGTCGCCGCCTTCAGACGCTTTCGGCGCAGATTCCTTTTTGGCGCCTGCTTTGTATGATTCGCTGCGATAATCAGTGCTGTAGAATCCCGAGCCCTTGAAAATCAGACCGGCGCCCGTGCCAAGTAAACGTTTCACCTTCCCATGTCCCCACTTTGGCAGCCGGCAGAGCTCCTTCGGACATTCGCGAAAGGGTTCATCGCGCATCGACTGGAATGCTTCGAAAGTCTGCCCGCATTTCTGACACGAATAATCGTAGGTTGGCATGAGCAATTTAGCTGCGCTTCAAGCTTTGAGGAACGACGTTGGAAGTCTGCATTACACAAGATCACAATTCAACCCGGGCTGATGCCGAATTGACCAGCTGTCCCAAACGCATGCTGTAAGGTTCGGCAACATGAATGCCAGTGCGAAACAGGTGTATCAGCAAACGAGAAGGACAATGACCTACGAAAAAATACTGACGAAACACCCGCTGGGTAAAAGTGGGAAGAATATCGACAGAGAAAAATACGACACGCTCAAGAAGGCTATTTTGTCAGCCCTGCGAAAAAATGACCTGACGCACACCGAATTATTCAGCCAACTTAATAAGAGCTTAAAAGACAAGTTCTCAGGAAATATCAGTTGGTACGGCGAAACGGTTAAGCTTGATTTGGAAGCAAAAAAAATAATCGAAAGAACCGCTTCAAAGCCTCAAAAATATCGACTGACATCGAGATAAACTCATCATGACAACAACCCAAGGAACCAACTACGGCGTCACCAAAATCGCAGAACTCTTTCCCAGCATCAGGAAGATCAAGAACAAGTCGCTGCGCGAAAAGGTCGCTGCGGTCTGGAGCGAGGCCATTACCACGGGGTGCGGCGGCAAGGGCTGGACCTTCGCCGAACTTCGAGCGGTTAAGTTCACTCTGCTCGCCGGCGACATTAAGATGACTTTCGTCGAGCATCTCAATTCCTGCGCTCGGCAATGCACCGCCATCGCTGATGTGCTCAAGAAATCTTTCCGCTGCAGCATTCCCATTCAGCGCGACTACCTCATCGCAGGTGCGCTTCTGGCGGATGTGGGCAAGCCGCTGGAGTTTGATAAGGACGCGTCAGGCAATGTTATCCAAGGCAAATTTGGGCAGCAGGTGCGGCATCCCTTCAGCGGCGTCGCGCTGGCCTACAAACACGGCATTCCCGGCGAAGTCATGCACATCATCGCCACGCACAGTCATGAAGGCGACAAGATGGAGCGCTCAATCGAGTCGATCATTTTCCATCACGCTGACTTCGTGGACTTCGATATTGCCAAGCTTCTCGGAAAACGAGCCGCGAAAAAATAATTTTGCCCACGAAACACACGAATTGACGCGAATTTCCCGCTTCATTAATTAGGACTGTCATGTTGAGCGAAGCGAAACATCCCGATTTATTCTCTTTGAGAAATCCGTCGAAAAGCTATCAGAGATTCTTTGCTTGGCTCAAAATGACATTTGCGAGATGGGTAAAGGCCCGTTTTCGCGCGATTTGTGTGAGTCGCGGGTAACCCCAAGTGATATGGGCCTCACACTTGTTGAAAAGATTGCAGCGCGTCATGCGGATGGCTTCGCTCCGGGCACAGTCGTACGCAGCGGCGACTTCATTTCCATTCGCCCGCGCCATGTGATGACGCATGACAACACCGGCGCGGTGATTCCGAAATTCAAGCAGATCGGCGCGACATCGATTGCCGATCCGGCACAGCCAGTCTTCGCGATCGATCACGACATCCAAAATACTTCGCCCGAAAATCTGGCCAAGTATGCGAAGATCGAGGCGTTCGCACGCGAGCACGACATCGATTTCTACCCGGCGGGAACCGGCATTTCCCATCAAGTGATGATCGAACAGGGCTACGTCGTTCCCGGCTCGATGGTGGTCGCCAGCGATTCGCACTCGAATCTCTACGGCGCAATGGCAGCACTTGGGACGCCGGTCGTGCGCACCGATGCCGCGAGCATCTGGGCAACCGGAGTTACATGGTGGCAGGTTCCGCCGGTCGCGAAAGTCATGCTTAAGGGAAAACTTTCGCCGGGCGTGGTCGGCAAGGACGTGATCATCGCGTTATGCGGACTGTTCAACAAAGACGAGGTGCTCAATCACGCAGTAGAATTCGTCGGTGACGGAGCAACCAATCTTCCGATGTCCGCGCGAATGACGATTGCGAACATGACTACGGAGTGGGGCGCGCTCGCAGGCGTGTTTCCGTTTGACGAGATTACAGTGAATTACCTGCGCTCGCGTGTTCCCGAGTTCGCCAATTCGAAACGCCCGGGAACGCGCGGCGCGAAGAGCCGGTCCGGTTACACAAACGCCGATATCGAGGAGTGGCGGAAAAATCGCAGCGAATTCAGCGCCGATCCCGACGCCCAGTATGCGATCGAGCTTGAGCTGGATCTCGCGACGGTGGTTCCGCATGTGTCCGGTCCTAACGAAGTAAAAACGATGGTTTCGCTGCCGGAAATGGAACGGAAACGCGTGCCAATCCAAAAGGCTTATCTGCTCTCGTGCGTGAACGCGCGCTTTGAAGATTTACGCGACGCCGCGGAAGTCATTCGCACCCGGGGCGGACGCGTAGCCGAAGGCGTTGAATTTTATCTTGCCCCTGCGAGCGCTGAGACACAGGCGCGCGCAGAGTCTAGCGGTGACTGGCAGACGCTGATTGGTGCTGGCGCAATTCCGTTGCCGCCCGGCTGTGGCGCGTGCATCGGACTCGGTCGAGGTCTGGTACAAAAGGGCGAAAACGCAATCAGTGCCACGAATCGAAATTTCAAAGGGCGGATGGGCGATCGTGAGGCGTTCGTTTATCTCGGTTCCCCAGCGGTCGTTGCCGCTAGTGCGCTGGCCGGCTTCATTTGCGCTCCCACGAATTTCACCGACAAACCCGCAGGCACAGCGATACGGCGCCCTGAGAAGAAACCGAGGCCAGCGGCATCAGTGCAGATCATGGAAGGTTTTCCCGCGAGCGTGCGCGGCCGGGTTCTCTTTATCGATAAAGACAATTTGAACACTGACGGTATTTACGCAGGTAAACACACCTACCGCGACGACATGACGCCGGAGCAGATGGCAGCGGTAACATTTGAAAACTACGATCCGAACTTCAATGCGCTTTACCAAAAGGGCGACGTCGTCGTTGCCGGATTTAATTTCGGCACTGGCTCAAGCCGCGAGCAAGCCGCGACCGCGCTAAAGTTCAAAGGAATCCCGACCGTCATCGCCGGCAGTTTTTCCGAGACCTACAAGCGCAACGCATTCAATAACGGCTTCGTTGTTTTTGAATGCCCTGAGTTGGTTAATTACTTGCGCGAGAAATTGACTGATCGCGCACCGACGACGGTTGGCCCCGAAATCACAATCGACTACGCAAAATCCACTCTCGCAGTTGACGGGAAATCATTCCCCTTCCCGCCGCTCAGTCCTGCTGCGCAGGAATTAATCGTCGCCGGCGGCGCCGAAAAACTGGTCGCGTCACGTCTCCGCGCGAAAGCGTAATCTGGGACGCGGTCGCCGTGGCGACCTGGCGACTCCCAAAGCTTTCGCCTTCGCGAATTTTTGTTTTTCAGCGTTTTCCGCCGGGGTTGCGAGATCCAGGGTGTCGTGGTTCGCTTCTCAATCAGAAGAGTGCAT
>JBARMF010000052.1:0-14351 GCA_049802315.1 Candidatus Udaeobacter sp. | reverse complement strand
AAGCCGTGGCAGTGGCCGTTGGCGTCGGAGTCACAATTGGCGTGGCGGTCGCAGTTGGCGTGGCTGTTGCAGTGGCCGTTGGTGTAGATGTTGGAGTGGAAGTTGCAGTCACGGTAGCAGTGGGTGTGAACACAGGAGTTGCTGTCGCAGTCGCGGTAGCAGTGGGTGTGAACGCAGGAGTTGCTGTAGCCGTCGCTGTAGCAGTGGGAGTGAACGCAGCAGTCGCTGTAGGAGTAGGGGTAGGCGTAGGTGTTCCCCCGGAGGGAATGCGAAACGCATACACCTTGTTGTCATTGGCTACGTAGATGCTTCCCCGAGCAGCGATGCCGCTGTTCCATTTGCGGGTGCCAGTCATCAACTCGTTGGCGCCGCCGCCAGCGTAAACAACCGCTCCTGTATCTCCATTGTAACCGTGCAACCGATTGTCACCCTGGGCCCCCACGACCCAAACAATCGCGTTATTTGTGCCGTCAGTCATAGTGACCCACGGTGAGCCTTGGCCACTCTGGTTTGCACTCCATGCAAAGGTGATGGTGAGTGGATTTGGATTAATCTTGTAAGCCTTGATTTGACTTCCTCCATCAGCGCGAAAAACAAAATAGGTTCCCTGGGCGGTTGTGTAGGTGGCAGACGATTGACCTCTCATGGTACCATCAACACCTGCTGAGACGACTGGCCCGGCTACGCCGCCAAGGTTGTCACGATTCACCAGATAAGCGTTGCCATCCTTACCCAGGGCTAAAACCAAGTGCGAAGGCTTCGCGTTAGGCACGTCGATCAGTATTGCGCTGCATCCGCCCAGGTCAGTATCACCGTTGTCGAGCTGAAGCCAATTCGTAGGCGCCCAATAGTCGGTGGGCTGACCGCTAAAGACGGGGCCGGCTTGCAGGCGGATGATCGCTTCACCACCCCCCCATGTGCCCCCTGTGCCAGTTGTGTTCCCGGTGATCACGAACATGTTAGTCCCGTCGCTGGCAACACCGCTATGCCCCCAAATGCCGCCCTTGCTCGCCGCCGTGGCCCAACCGCCCACAATCGAAGGATCGTCGATATGCACGCCGACCACCCAACCATGATAGCTGTTACAGTCACCGAAGTATCCGGAATAAGGCACGTAGACGATTCCATTTACCAGAGCCAGTGCTCCCCGGTCTTCCTGCGCCAAGGAAACAAAGTTTATGCCGGCGGCATTCACATCAACCGGCCAGCCAGCATGAGTCGCGCCGGTATCCACGTTCAATGAGTAAATGAAATGCTTAATGGGACTACCGCTGATCAATGCATCGAAGAAAAGCGATCGGGAAGCGAGATCGACAACGGGGGTGCCAATGATGCCAACCGGGTTTTCGTTGCCGCACGGAAGACCTGATGTTACGGCTGGGCCGATGTCAGTACGCGACCAGATCACAGTGCCCGTATCGGCATGAAGCGCATAAACATTATTCGATGCCGTAACAGCGATGATCATCGGCCCGTTCGCACCGCCCTCGATGTAAAGCGGTTGAGCGTGAACGTGGCCCACGATCGTGCCGTCAAAGCTTAAATCTCGTACCAGATTTGCCGCATTGCCCGGCGTAAATGCGGAATCGATGTAAAGACCGTCCCGGGAGGGATTATTGTTCTTCTGCGTGACGTTGACCTGTGCATTGGCTGTCAAAACGGCAGTGCAGCAAACAGCAATGAGAAGCGAAAGTTTCATAGTAGCGAGATTGACAATCCGCGCCCCTTTTACAACAGCGCACTGACTGTTTGTCAAGGATTTACGGCAGCATCAATTGCAGCAAAAGTAACGGAGTCGTCGGTTTCGTTTTTCACAGTGTCGCAACAGCTCGACACTTCTGCCGGTTGCGAATTTGCCGGGCTCTGCTACGTACGCGTTCAATTTCTAACCTTCACCTGTGATGCCTAATTACAATTTGCTGTTGGGTTGCGCAGCCACGTTAAGTTTCACTGTCGCGATCGCAGCCCAATCCGCGCCGGCCACCAAGCCGGCCATGACCGCCCATCCGATCGAAGCGGCACCCAAGGCCGTACCTGCGAAGGTGCAAAAGGAAGCTGCGCTAAAGACTCCAGCTCCGCCCAAGGAACCACCGATCACGTTTAGTTCGGTGCACGTCGATGGGCCTTATATCGCAATGACCTTTGACGATGGACCGAGTGCAACGCTTACGCCGAAATTGCTCGATATACTCGCTGCGCATCATATCAAGGTCACATTCTTTGTTCTCGGCGAAATGGTAGCGGAGCATCCTGAGATTCTCGCGCGGGCTGCTCGGGAAGGTCATGAAATCGCGAGCCACAGTTGGTCGCATCCCAATCTCGCCAAGATGTCGCAGGAAGGTGTTCGCAGCCAGTTACAGCGCACCGACGACGAAATTAAAAGCGTCACGGGGAAACGTCCCACTTTATTTCGGCCGCCCTATGGATCGATCACCGACCACGAAAAAAAATGGATTCACGACCAATACGGATACGACATCATTCTTTGGGACGTTGATCCGCTCGATTGGAAACGACCCGGCCCTGCGGTAGTTCGCAATCGTATTCTCAAGGAAACACGAGCCGGTTCGATCGTGCTTTCCCACGACATTCATCCGGGAACAATCGAGGCGATGCCTTCTACCTTCGATGAGCTGGAGGCAAAGGGTTTCAAGTTTGTCACTGTCTCAGAGCTACTTGGCATGGCGACCCCGGTGACACCACATCCGAAGGCGGAAGCCGCTGAAAAGACGCCAACGAAAACGGCCGCGCCATCTGCTGTTCCAACATCTTCTCCAGGGGATTAGGGTAGGGACGCCGCGCTGCGGCGTCCGGTCGGCGCAGCGCGACGACCCTACCAAACGCTTACTTCTTGGCCGCGCCGCCGCCGCCCGCGGCTACGCGCTGCTCGCTTTGGCGACGCGCGATGACGAAATGATTATTATCGCCGTAGCTTCGCCAGGGACCCGCAGGTACATCTCGAACTTCAACAAATTGCCAGTCGGTCACATCAGTCGGCGCTAGCCCGAGATAATCGCGCACCGCGGGGGAAACATCCAATCCGGCCCCATGGTTCAGATTCGGCTTCGGGCGTTCATTGCCGAAAACATACTGGAAATGGTCGGTGCGAAACGGGCCACAATCCTCCCATTGCGCGAAACAGAGGCGATTCCCTTTGCGAATGGCGATCCAACGATTGCGGCAGACCGACTGCCCCGGCCCGGCATAAGATTGTTTGAACCACGGGATCACCAGCGGCGCTTCCGGCTTGAACTGGCCGTGCGTCACATCGTTGTAAGGCAACGCGATGTAGAAGGGATTCTGTCTCGGGACGAACGCTATTGGGATGTAATTCCGGCGCGCGCTCGGCTCCGGGTTGTCCGCGCCGCCATAATTCGCTGTCCAATTTAAATCCCACGAACTCTTGAAGTTGGGTACCGGATTGTTTCCGCTGGCTTGTTCCCCCACCCAGAAGACGGTGGTCACAATATTCATTTTCCAGGGGTACCGCTGGACCGCCGGACGGGAACTGGTCGGGATAAGAACCTGCGGTTCCACTTTGAGCAACGCCTGCTCCCGCAGCCTCATTGCGTACTTGGCAAAATCCGACGCGGTAGCATCGGGTGACGTGGATTGTTCGTCCCCGAAGACTTTCGGGGCGCCAACAATCGCCAGACTGAGACAAGCCACAAGAAGTCTCCTCATTACAAACGCCCCTTCTTCTATCCGAATACCCCTTTTTAGGCAAGCCGAATCTTCCGTTGGAAGGGGTCCGGACCAGGCTCCAGAATCAGGATTTCCCCTTCGCGCGGTAGCTTAAGGCGAAGTTTATGGGCGCGCCGTAACGCCTGCTCACGGGAGCGGCCGGCACCGACGATGCCGGCTTCAGCAAAGCGCAGGCAGGATTTTGCCTGCGTCACTTCAAGCCAACCGTGTGTTGTCGATCAAACGGGTCTTGCCGAAAAAAACCGCCAGTAGCAGCACGCTGTTTGATCCAACTGCTTCGACCGGTTTCAACGTTTCTGCATCAGCGATCTCTACGTAATCGATTCGTGCCAATGGCGCCTCCTTGATAACCTTTTCAGCGAGCGCGACGACATCGTTGGCGGATTTACTGCCGGCATCTTTGGCCGCCATGAGCGCCTTGTGCAGCACTGCGGCCTGCTTCCGTTCTTCAGGATTCAAATACTGATTGCGCGAGCTGCATGCCAGGCCGTCTTCTTCCCGCACAGTGGGCACGGCGATGATGTCGATCTTGAAATTGAGATCGCGCACCATCCGGCGAATAACCGCCAATTGCTGAAAATCTTTTTCGCCGAACACGCACGCATCAGGCGCTAGAATGTTGAACAACTTGGCGACTACTGTGCAAACACCGCAGAAATGCCCGGGCCGCGATTTGCCTTCCAGCGTTGTCGACAACGAATTCTCTTCCACAAAAGTCGAGCGGTTGGTTGCATAAATCTCTTCGGCTGACGGACGAAATAAAAGATCGACGCCAGCACTCCGGCAAAATTCTTCGTCTGCTTTTTCCGGCCGCGGATATCGGTTGTAGTCGCTGCCCGGCTCGAACTGAAGCGGATTAACAAAAATGCTGACCGCCACTTCGCCATCTTTGCCGGCGGCATCGAGCGCGACGCGAATCAACTCGCCGTGCGCCTTGTGCAGCGCTCCCATCGTCGGCACGAGCACCCGCCGTTTTGCACGCGGGTGCGACTGTGCGTCTGCGATGGTGGTAAGAATTTTCACACGGCCACATCAAATCGCTACTCGGAGCGGAATCAAGAACCAATCACCGCGAGAAAGCGGTGCAGCAGCACCGCACTCCAAAACGCGAGCGAGTACGCAACGCGGTTACGAGAACGGCCACGTTTTGGAGTGCGGCAGTGCTCTGCCGCTTTACGATAAATCAGCGTGACTCCTCCCATCAAACCACCAGGATGAACACGCCGGTGATCATCAGCGCTAGCATCCAGACAAAATCGATGTTGAACCACGCGTGGCGCAGTATCGCGACCCCAAGCCTTTCGTAAACCACAATCGCGACCAGCGCGGTGGTTAGAAAATAGCCTAACGTGTGGATAACGACCGCCGTGATGAGCAGAGAAGGCGCGCTAAAGTTCGCGAATGCCCAGGCGTGCATTTGATGAGCGCCGTGGTGATGCGACTCTCCCGTAGCCTGCGATGGCAAAAAAAACGGGACGAGCATCAGGCCCGCGCCGTGCGCTGACGCCATGACGAATGACCAAAGTGTCAAATCGCCGAAGCCGACTCGCATCCCCACCCAGTTCGGATGACGCGAACGCAGTAGGCGATATAAACCGAAGGCAAAAAGGATCGCGGCCGCGGCGATTTTCAGAGTGCGATAAGGAATGGTAACACGGGCCACAAGAACCACGGCTATGATGATCCCGATGGAAAGCGCGTGCCCCAGCGCAATAGGCGGTAGCGCACGGAACACCGCCGCGCGCTTTTGCTCCTGCAACCCAAGCGCGACGGCAAACAGCCATCCCATGGCAGGATTGATGCCGTGAAACATGCCGAGTCCGAAGACGGCCAGCCACGGCCAGAGCTCGCTCACGGAAAGCAGAAGGAATCGCTCGAGGAATCGCCTCCTTCGAGGCGGACTTGATGAACGCGGTAGTCGTTGCTTTCCACGAAAAAGTTTTCGTCAAAAGTAATGCCGCCGTTGGGATCTGCATCGAGTTTCACCATCCAACTGCCGACGCCGTCGGGATAAAATTGCTCGTCCCATGCTGCATAAAGCGAGTTGGTGAAATAGATTCGCTTGCCGTCGCGGCTCACTTCAACCATTTGCGGGCCGCCCCCGAGCGGCTGATCGGGCTTCTTCGGATGCGCCGCGCGGTTGGCGATGCCGCCGATGCGCACTGAACCGGTCTTTTTCGGTTTGAATGGGTCCGACACATCGTATTGCAAAAATTCGCCCGTTCCAAAGCACGAAACGTAAAGGAACTTGTCGTCCAGCGATAAATTGATGTCGGTCACCAGTGGCGGCACCGCTTTAAAATCCTTGAGCAACGGCGGCAGTTTTTCCGGCTCGGCCGGTTCGGCTGGAATTTCGATCACTTTCTTCACGTCCCACTCGCCATTGTCCCGATGCCACAGCCAAACTGCCGCGGACAAATCTTTCGTCGAAACCACTACCCCGACGAATCCGTAAGCTTTCCTCGGATCATGCGCGGGCCGCATTTCGAGAACCATTTGCTGGTCATTGCCCAAATCGAGCGTCTGAAGATGTCGCCGCCGGCGCAGATCCCAGACATGCATTTGATGCCCGTATTTACCGCCTAACAAGAGATCGGGTTGAACTCCGGTCTCGATCATGTTCGGAGTGCCCCACTCGCTGCTGATCAGCGTGTCGAACCCGAGATGCCACCAAAAATCGTAGTGCAAAAATTGATCGCCGCGGTCGACTTCCCACTGACCGAGGACATCGAACGTCTCGCAATCGAGCATAAAAATACCCCCGGGTCCGTCGCCATTAGGATCTCCGAGTGCGCTCACGTAAATCGCTTCCGGACCGCAGTGAATAGTGTGCGGCCGCGAATAGTTGGTGCGCGCAAAAACTTCCTCCGGCTCGATCACTTTGACGATTTGTGGTTTCCGTGGGTCGGGCTTCGTATCGATGATGTGAATACGTGACGAGCGGATACCCGGCACGACGAGGTAACGCCGTTCGACATGCGGATGCGGCGCGTAAGGGCAGAGCGCCGAGCTGCACGCGTTCCAACCAAAGTGATGCAGCTCGTCGCCAAAATTTGGCAATTTCACCTCGCCGACGCGCTGGCCGTAGGTGGAAGACGCCGGATCAAGATCAACAACCAGCAACGCATCGTTTAGTTTGCTGCCAGGCGGATTCAGAGCGGCAACGAAGGCATGTTTTTCCGGAGGAGCCTGCATCGCCAATCTAGGTGACGGATAAAAGGTGGGATCTGGTTTCAGTAACGGCATAAAATCTCCGTGTTTGATGGTTCAGGCCATTAACTCGCGACGAGATAAAACTTTCAAGAGCAATTCGCGCAAATCACTCAATCCAAACCGCCTGCCTCGCGAACCGAAACTTTTTGCGACCGAAATTTTCCCATCCCGCCCGAATCGCAAGCTCGCGCATTTCGCCAAATGAAAATGCGCGTTGGGCGGAAAGACGCGCATCAAAGCGCGTCATCGGTTCGCGAAAGATAACTGCGGTCAACATGTAAACGCCCACTTGAAGTAGAAACCCGCGCCGCAAATCCGACACCAGCACAAATCTCTTCGATAATTCGCGACATCGGCGCAAAAGTTTTACTGCGTCATCGTCGCTGAAATGATGAAGGACTAACGAACAAAGCGCGATGTCGTAGCCTTCGGGGCAATCCCATTCGAGAACGTTTGCGTGGTGAAAGGAAATTTCCGGGTACCCGGCGCTCAATCCCCGGGCGATTTCAAGCGTTGCAGCTTGCCGATCGACTGCGTCGACTTCAATTTGCGCGCCAATCTTTCGCGCGTGATCGACGAGCAACCGCGGAATATCACCCGAACCGGTGGCGAGATCGACAACGCGCATTCGCGCGCCGGGCATTATCCAGCGCCGCATGAACACCGAAACGAGACGATAGCTGCCGAACCAGCGATTAAGTTGCCGAAGCCGTTCAAGATCGCGCTCCAATTCGTGGGAGACCGGTTGCGGCCGATCCATCATTTCCAGAACGGCCGGATCGAAGCTTCGCTTCATGTTGGTAGGGACGCCGCGCTGCGGCGTCCGGTCAGCGCAGCGCGCCGCCCCTACCTAAAAACTTCTGCCAGGATTCCGGCAACTCCGCGCTCTCTACGTCGCTCGCGATGCGTCCCTCGAATTCGGGACGGAAAATTGTGCTTGTCCCGTAAACCATCATGACGTCTTCCCCTCCTTCGGCGCGAAGCGCGTGAGCCACACCCGCCGGAATCACAACGCCGACGTTGTTGTGGCCGCGGTGATTATCGCCGTCGATAAAGAATCGCATCACCCGCCGCGGCAATCCCGCTCGGATATCGCACAAAATCATTTCAACGCGTCCCTGCAAAAAGAACATCACGTCCCACTGCTCGTCATCGTAACGGCGGAGCGAGTAGTTTTCCGGTTCATCGACAAACAAGCGGCGCAACCAATCCGCCGCAGCGCTGCCTTGCGGAACACTCGGCGGATGCACGTGAAAACCTTTCGCCGTGTACGCGAACATTCGCGCAGCCGACCATTGCTTCGGCCACAGGCCGATCCGCGCGAGAATCCCTTCGTCGCGCCGCACAAATTCCCCGAAGCACCCACGATGACGCTGCGGGTGAATTTTTCGCGCGAAGATTTCCACGCCCGGTATCCAGGCTCCTTTGATCTCGCGTTGGCTTTTGTCGACCGCCACGAGTTCGCCCGCGTCCACGCCTCGTTGCGCCAGTTCCTGAGCGAAGGATGCCGTGCGATAATCACGAGGCGTGAGTGCGTTTTGAGCGCCAGTGTCGATCCCCTGCCATAGATTTGTTTCGCGCTTGGTCATGTTACGAATGTCATTCTGGATCCCGCAGTCGCGGGAGAAGAATCTCTGATCATGCTCCGAGCCGGCAAGTAAAGAAAAAACCAGAGATTCGCTTCGCTCAACATGACAGCAGCTGTTTACAGGGAGTCTCTACCGACAAATCGGCGTGTTCGCGAGAAAGATTTGGATTTTAAAAAAGTCGCGCTGCAAAACCTCACCCAAGCATTGTCGCCTCCGCATCCTGAAGAACGGAATAGGGTAAGCAGCAACGAGCACCGACGCCACGCCTAATTGCTACACCGTCGGCCACGTCAATCCTAATCCGCTACTCCTGGATGAGTACTCGCTACAGCGTTGTAAAGGTTCTGTCGTTGCCGAACCTGGTGCCAGCGGCGTTTGTAGCTACAATTCGGAAATGATAAGTAGTCTCCGAAGCCAGGCTACTAATGTTGGCAGCAATATTCCGGTACTGGTTTCCAGTCTGACCCTGCATAGCCGTACTGTGGCCGTAGCTAGTCGTCGTCCCGTACTGGAAATAGACGGTTGTGGCCAACCCATGTGGATCCAGTGAGCCATTGAGTGTCGCTGAGTAAGTAACTACATTCGTCGCCGCGTTCGTTGTGACGACGGGGGGCCCGGTCGGAGCAAGGGTGGTAAAGGTCCGGTCGCCACTAAACCTGGTGCCGGCGCTGTTAGTCGCTACGATTCGAAAATGATAAACGGTGTTCGGGCTTAAGCTGCCGACGTTGGCGCTAATTTTCTGGTACGCGTTTCCACTATGATTCTGTGGGGCGGTGCTGAGCCCGTAGCTTGTCGTCGTTCCATATTGAAAATACACTGTGGTGGTCAATCCATGCGGGTACACCGAACCGTTCAGAGTGGCTGAAACACTCGCTATATTAGCTGCCGCACTAGTCACAACAACCGGAGCTCCGACAGGGCTAGGGGTAGTAAAAGTCCGGTCGCTGCCGAACGTAGTGGTGGCGCCGGTGCTTGCCACTAGCCGGAAATGATACGTGGTATTCGAAGTTAAGCCGGTGATATTTGCACTAACGGGTCGCGTCGCATGGCCAGTATAAGTCCGGTTTGTGGTGCTGTGCCCATAGTTGGTGGTGCGCCCGTATTCGAAATGGACCGTTGTTGTTAGTCCCCTGGGATTGACTGTGCCGTTGAGCGTGGCTGAAGAACTTGCTACGTTATTTGCTGCGTTCGTGGTGACGACTACATGCACTAAGTCGAAACCGATAACATCGAGGTTGATACCTTCCGGCGACGTAGCCGTTACATCGGAAGCTTGCCCCATACAGGCAAAGGCGTTTTGCACATATGGATACGCCTGGTAACACGCGGTGCTCGCCCAATCACCCAAGTCGCCATTCGGATTCTGGTTAAAACCGACGATGTTTGTGACGCCACCGTTGATTGAAAAATAGCGTCTTCCAGAGGAGCTGACATTTCTGTGACCGGCGGATGACCAGCTAAACAGGTCTTGAGCACGAAGGTTAGAGACGTCTGCGTGCGATGCAAAACCCATGACCTCGTCCATTTCGTGCTCAGTCGCACGCTGCGCGTCGAAGTTGCCAGCGCTGGCGGGCCGGGTGAATTGAAGCGGGGCCGCCAAGTTAAGTGTGACGATTCCGTCATAAGGCCCGCCGATGCCGACGGAACCGTTTGCGAACATGGCCGGTGGCGTATTCAAACCGACCGCTCGCCCGTTTGCACTGTGAGGACCGATGTTAGGAGACAGTGGATTGCGTGGCAGGCTGGCATTAGCAACATTGTCGTTGCTTGTCGTTGCATCCGCTGTCAAGGCATTGATAAACGTGCTCCACGGAACCGGGTAAAATATGGAGCTGCTTTGTGCAATTATGCCTGCGGGCAGAGGACTGCCGTCTGGCCCAGTCGTCGCGTAGCGGAAATAAATTTGGATCGTGATCGGATCACTAAATAACGACTCATAAATTGAGATTGCGCTGTTGATCATCGCTTCGATAGCCGCCGCGTTCCACTGGACGGTAATGGAGATGTCAAAGGTTGGTTGTATAATCAGCCCTGTGGTGGACACGGTCGTAGCCATCATTGCTTCCGAGTAGCTATCGGTCCCAAAGGAGCTGTAAGAACGTACCCGGTAGTAGTAGGTAGTACCCGGAGTCAATCCCGTGACCACTCGCCCGGTTACGTTGCCCACGTCCAAGTCATGATATCCTTCCACGTAACTGCTGAACGAATCGCTCGTAGAAACGTCCAGCAGGTAGCCGATAGCACCGCTTGCGCTCTGCCACGTCGCCATAAAGGTGCTCCGCGTCGCCGGCGCCGATGCAATAGCTTCATCTTCCGCGGCAACTTCTTCTGCGCTGGGAAGCTGGACGGTACCTTGCCACTCGCCCCGCGTCTGGTGCGTTTCAGTAGTGGCTTCGAAAGGGGATGACCCGTGCGAGGCGATGTTTTCGTCCGGCAAATTGACGTTGCCAGCGAGCGCCGTCACCGTCAATGCCACGCCAGCAAGGAAAACGATTGAACTTAGTATGCGAAAACGTTGCCCGCATCGTCTTGCCATAGGAGTTGGCAATTTTAGACGGACGCTCTTACCACACAAGTCGAAAAACCGACACCTCTAAAAGCTCTCACTGCGACGCGTGTGTTCCTCACGTCCAGCGTCGGCGCTGATAAAACTATTGACCGCCGGTGCGCAGGATTACTTTGCCGTCCCGAATTTCGCCATCGGTTACTCCATACCGATTCGCATATTTAATCACGTAACTTCGCAGCGATTTTCCCACTCCGGGTAATCCCCAGTCCAGCAAACCGGCCGGAATTCCATGGCCGTTGAGTGTCACCTCGCTTAACTGCACGCTGTTCGCGTTGGTTCCTGGGGGCGCCACTATCGTGACGGTGGCGTTCAAATACCGATCATTCAAACCAAATGCACTTCGAAATGGGACGTCCAATCTTTCAAGCGGAATGGAGAATTGGGCCTGCAGGGCGGTGTCACTAATGCCAACAGAGGCTGTGCCGCGCGATTTTCGGTTGGCTGCAATTAGCGCATTGATGTCTGCGGCGGTTAATTCCACGTCGCTTGCCTCATGAGCGCGCGCCGCTTTCTTCATCGTATCAAAGCGTTCGCGAACCTCGGCGCTTTTTTCGCTCGCCGTGGCCACGCTTGCTGCCGCAGGCGTAGCCTCGCTCGTGTCAGGAGGCGCAGTAGTTTCAGGGATGGGTGCTGGTTTATCTGAAAGATAGACGTGACGTAGACCCCAATACGTTCCGCCAACTCCTATTACGACAAACAGAATCGCAAGTACGATTAAGGCCACGCAGCCTTTTCCGAAACAGCCCATTCCTCCTGTTGGCGGCGGCTCGACCGAGGCGTTCATGTTCGTAACTCTATGCGGATCCTGGCCTGCGCAAAATTCAGCTTCTCGTGCAGACTGTGCAATTTGTTGAAGAGTGTCCGGCCCAGGACTGCCATAAATGGTGTCATATGAAATGTATAGTTTGAACCGGCGCGCATCCGCTACTGTCGAACGCTACGAATCGGCTAGCGGTAGCCTCAGTAAGGTGGGCACTGTTTTAGCGAGCGCGCACCACTACAAACAGAAAGAAAATAAACAATGAAAACGATAATAAAAGTGATGACGGTGGTCGTGTTTGCAGCCGGATTATTGGGAATCCATAACACTCTGGCTCAAGGCCATTACGATGTAAAAACAGTTGAAACGTTCGGAGGCAGAGTTTTGTCCATTGAAAAAACCACACCTGAAAACAGACGAGGATATTGGATCAATGCACTGCTACAGACCGGGAAGGAAACGGTCGCGGTGCAGCTGGGGCCAGCTTGGTACATCGACAAGCAGACGCCGCGCATCGAACCCAATGACACAATAAAGGTGACTGGTTCTCGTGTCATGGTGGATGGAAGACTGATGATCGTTGCTGCGGACGTCACGAAGGGAAACGAGTTTTTGAAGCTCCGCGAGGCTAACGGCGTTGCCGTTTGGCCAAATCATCACTGAGGATAGTAGGAGCAAACACCGAAGGTTCCAACGTGCCGTTCGTGTGCCCACATTGTACACACAACCGGCTCGTCGGAGGGGGAGCGCGCGATTCGGAGATCGTACAATTTTTCGCTGGTTGCGATAACCGCGCCATAACCATTGCTCAGGTGCACGGTCGATAGCTCTTATAGCCAAGGCAGCAAGCACGATGGCCCGACGAGTTTGATAGAAGGTTTGAAACGTTTCTAGCCCTTCCATTTGTCCTCAACCAATTGTGGCGTCAGATTGTCCGGTGGCATTGGAACCCAACTTCCCGCCAGCCGAGAGCCGACCGCTGAGCGACCTGGCCAGTTCCATGGAACAAAGGCTTTGGGAAATTAAGTTGGCTCATCGTCCCAAGTCGTTTTGGTACCCGTACCCGACGTTATGGAATGTTGGACTTCTTGAGCGGCTAACAGCCGACGCAGGCCTGAGCTTCCTTCAAGTATGCCGAGGTGAATATGGCAAGGTCGCAGACATTGGAGCCGCCGATGGAGACCTTGCGTTTTTCCTGGAGAATCAGGGCTTGTCTGTAGACGTAATCGACAATGAAGCGACAAACTTCAATCGTTTCCAGGGCGTCCGAATTTTGAAGGACGCTCTAAACTCGTCTATCACCCTCCGATCGGTCGATTTGGATGCTCAGATCGATCTTCCCAGCAAGAAATACGATGTCATCTTTCTTCTTGGAACGCTCTATCATTTGAAAAACCCGTTCTTCGTCTTGGAGAAACTGGCACAAAAGACGCGGTATTGCTTCGCCAGCACTCGCATCGCCAGGCAGACCCCTGACGGTCACTCGCTTTCGCCTTACCCCGTTGCGTATTTGCTCGGGCCACGGGAGTGCAATGACGACTATACGAATTACTGGATCTTTACCGATGAAGGTCTAAAGCGATTGTTCGATCGCACCGGTTGGAGTGTTCTGTCACAAATCAACATTGGTGCTACAACGAATTCTACGCCAGCAGATCCAGACCGGGACGAACGCGCCTATGTCTTTCTGCGTCGGGTAAAACCGACGCTTAGCGCTGCCCCAAATCCAGTCCCAGCGGGCGACAATCCGGGCGAGACCACGATTTCGTGGCGCGGCGGCAAAGTTTACGTTTCAATGAATGGCAACAATGAGGTGTTATTTGGGGAGATGCGCGAAGGTGCCAGAGTGGCAGGTTGGATCCTCGCAGGTTCCAGTTACGAATTTCGTCTTTACAATTCAGACCACACCGAGCTCCTCGCCAAGCTCACTGTTACTATGGCCACACAGTAAGTTCTATCGCTTTGAGGCATGGAATTTTGGCGATTCTTTGTGGCTGATTCGCTCATCTGCTTCTCCATCGTTTGGATGAGACAAAGCTTTATTAGCTCACGCGACAGCGGACGCTGCAATCCTGCGCTAGCTGGTGGTTGTTAAATAACTCCCGACAACAGGGGCCTTACGCAAACTGTTGTAGGGTTACTGGTTATTGCTAGCTACTTGCGGCGGCTGTCGGTTCGTTCCAAATCCGCCATCGGATGGGCTCCCTGCGGCAAACTGTGCGCTCACCTTTTGGATTTCCGCCGCCTGGTCGTCGAGACGTGCTGTGAGCGGAGCAACCGTTGCTTTGAAGTCTTTCTGCTGCTGAGCCACCGTTGACCTTAGCTGGTTGATGGTCGTCGCCTGTTTCTCTACTTGGCGATGTTCTTTCAAGAATTCATTGAGCAACATCGCGTTTACTGCCTCGTAGCGCACTGTGTAGGGATTTCCTTCTTTATCGCGCAGCACCAAAGACGGACTCACTTTTGCTACTTCCTCGGCAATCGAGTTAGCTGCCTTTCCAAGGCAATATCATAC